>NZ_JBZYDM010000012.1:0-86019 GCF_058933345.1 Halomicrobium sp. HArcht3-1
ACTACGATTACGCCCACAACGCACGGTTGGACAGCGATCTCTACGGGCAACGCTGGATGGCCGAGAGTGCTTTCTCGGCCATCAAGCGCCGATTCGGGTCCGCTGTCAGGCCGAGCGCTTGGTACCGCGAATTCAGAGAGCTTGTGCTCACCGTCGCCGTCTACAACCTCGAACAAGCTATCAAGGAGTGATCGCTACGCCGTCTGTGGATTCAACAAGGCACACAAATCGTAACAGAATCCGTGATTTTCACTCGGCACACGGGGTGATCGAGCCGTTGGGAACTGTTTACGACAGAGCACTACTCGATCGTAAGCAGATAACCACTCGTCGAACGAACCTCGATCGAGCTGAGACAGGGATTCTCTCGTTCAACCGTTGGCGGTGTACACTCGTAGATGTCGTATTCAAGACCAGTATCTGTCGTGTCTGCACGAAGATAGACAGGAATGACCTCGTCGACTGACTCGGAGACCTGTCCCTCGACACTCAACACGGGATAACCGAGCTTGTGCTTGGCAAGTGACTGTGACGAACCAGTCTTTGCTTCGATAACGAGCAGCACACGCTTACCATCACGGCGGGTCATCACGAGCGCATCAATCTCGACCTGGCCGTTGTTGTGATGGAGTGTGGTCGGCTGTGCAGGATGTGGCTCGAAATAGAAGTCGAATGTCGAGGCGATCGTCGTCGGTGCTGCGCCGATCTGGGAGACGTCGAGATCGAGAGCTCGACTGAGTAACCCGGTGGAGAGCGCGAAGTTGACGAGCGAGGTTTCCGAGAACGTCGGCAGTAGCCGATAGGCAGAGAGGATATCCTGCGCTTCACGCCCGAGCAGATCCACGTCCGCTCCATCGGGCGAGAAGTCGAGTTCGCTGCGATCGGTGGACGAGAAGTCAGCTTCGGTGATGAAGAAGTCGTCCAATCGGTCTGCGACACGAACGAGGGCAAATTGCGTTGCTCGACTGTCCGGTGCACGCCCGAGTCGGAGCACCATCGTATCGTGCTGATCCAGGTCGTCCGCTAACTGATTGCGAGTGTCGATCGAGATTTCAGCAGCGGTCCGATAATCCTTCGGGCTTTCATCGATGTCTCGCAAGTACTCTCGAAACGACTGAGGTCCGAAAACCCCGGCCTGGTCGTCTGCAATAGTTTGTAACGCCGTCTGCCAATGACTCTCGACCACTGTGTGATGGCATAGAAAGAACGGGATAAATAGTTTGATGGCAATCTTCGAGATCGATATGAACACTATGGAAATCTAGATTCCGGGGGTTGTGGAGCAATTATTTACACGAGGTATGCGATCCGACCGACCACTCTCGCTCGTACTCGATAGCCAGCTCGTCGGTGGTGAGGATATCAGCAATCTCGGCTGGTGTCAGACTTCCTTCTTCGATCGCACGCTGCATCAACTCTGTATAGGTCCCGGTAGGATGGGCGGGGTTCTCCCCCGCACATCGACAGTAGTGGGCAACAGCCCGATCGATGGCCTTGCTCTTGGTGTTCTCCCCGGTTGCTTCGAGGAGAGCTTCGAGCATCCGTTCTCTGTGATCAGTCATTCGGAGCCGCATGGAATTGCACACGTCCCCCGGAAAGCTAGTTTTTTCGGCTCACTGGAACCCACATATCGACCCAAAATCGCCACCTCCGTTCAACTGACAGACATTAAACGCCACCAGTGCCGAGGTGACGAGGTCATCTTGCACACGGGGAGTTCTGCTGACGTGTGCAAAACGAGGATTCGACTGAGATCGAGCTGCGACCGCCGGGAGCCGTATCTGAACGCGCCAAGCGAAGAAGTCATCGACGATGCGTTTGCCGATGTTGGCCTGTGAGACAAATCAGCCTGTCCAATCACATGTGGCGCAACATGTATTGTGAACAAGACTGTAGTCACAAACATGGCTACCAACGATGCTCCCGAAGAGACCAAGGTCAGCGACCGGGGCATGGTGACGATCCCTGCTTCGCTCCGTCGGCGCCTCGACATCGAGCCGGGCGATAAGCTCCGTTGGGATACCGACGATGAGGGAAATCTCTCTGTCGAGGTCGTCAAGCAACGCTACGGTGCGTTTGACGACTTCGAGCCAGTCTCGATGGGCGGTGGCGGCTCAGAAACACACGATGTCTCCGGTCACGACGACGATCCTGCATTTTCGGAGAACAACTGATGGCGGTTGCGCTCGTCGACACGGGCGTTCTCATCGGGATGGCAGATGTCGATGATCAGCACCACACCGCTGCGATGGAGATCGTCCGTGGGATGGATCACGGTGACCTTCCAACAGGACGGGTGACGAACTACATCGTCCTCGAAACACTCAACTGGATTCACAATCGGAAGCGTCAGCAAACGGCTGTCGAGACGTACGAGCGGCTGAATCGGTCTGCGGGGTTCGAGATCCACCATTCAGCGCAGAAGGATTTCAACCGAGCGATCGACCTCTTCCAGACCTATGACGGACTCTCCTGTGGCGACGCGACGATCGTCGCGTACATGCAACGAGAAGGAATCGAGTATCTCTATTCGTTCGATGATGACTTCGACGCAGTCGAAGGAGTTAGGAGATTAGAAACTCCTGAGAGTCCGTTTCGCTGACCACAGTAGAACGGCTCTGCGAACACAGATCTTCGGACAAGCACCTCGTCAGCGGTCTCGGTTCTACAATGAGGTAGATCGATAGTACCGTACTGACCTGCTGACTCGAATTCTATCCGAGCTTGAAGATATCGGCGTCATTGGTTTTGAGGGCGGCGACTCGGGGAAGCCAAAGAAGCCGACGCTGGCGTACGATGGCATCGAGATCGATATTCCGTTCACTGGATCGGACGACAACGCCAGTGCAGCAGCGCCTTGACTCGATGGGTCGCGCCGAAGGTCCTAAATTCCAGTAGCACAGTCCAGCAGACGGAAGGGACCGCCCCACAACGTCTCTTTCGTGGCCCGATCGGGTTTCATGCTCGCGGTGTGTCACATCCCACAGTGACGACCGTCGGGCAGGACCGACGAGGCGGTGGCTGTGTGATGCGTCTACCCTCCTGATAGGTTTTCGGGAGAAGCGATGAGGATCAGTCGAGACGCGCAGTCAGTGTCCCATCGTCGAGGTCGTGTTCGATCAGTACTTCGTCGCCCTGCTCGATGTCGAACGCGTCGGCGAGACCCTTCGGAATGCTGATCCCGACGCTCCCGCCGAGATCAGTCACCGTCCGCGAGCATGGTTTCCGTTCCATAGACGATTGATCCTGTGACGTGGTGAACAAAAAGTATTGTCACCGCAAATAGCTGCTTAATAGCTATTAGATGAAAGATTAGTGGACATTAGACAGCTATCGCATAGCTATCTTTTCTGGTACTTTACACTTGGCCATAGACAGCGGGGACATCCGCGGCCTGCCGCCGCGGAGGTGTACCCCGACCCATGCAACACGACGACTCCGGCGGCGACGAACCACCGGACGGCGCGGGTAACGCCGCGCTTCGATATTGGCGTATCGACTGGAGCAACATCGACGAGCGACGGCGCGCGCGATCTCGGCAAGAGGCCGGCGGTGCGAGCCGCGATCTCGCCGGCGAGATGCTGGCCGGAGGCGGCGCGTGACTCGTCTCTCCGTCGACGGCGTCCGTCTATCAGATCTGTCGATCCTGGGCTGGAGTGCCCTGTTGTCGGCGGCCTGCCTGACGCTCCTGACAGTCCAGCTTGGGATGGAGCACGTGGTGACAGGCGACCGGCCGGCGTTCGTCGTGACCGCCGTCGGTGCCGCCGGCTTGGCGCTGTTCGCGTACAACGAAGCCGCTCCCGAGCATGAAGCGGCTTGCGAGCACTGTGGAGCGACGGCCCGAACACAGGCCAACCGCGACGGTGTCGACGAAGTCGTCGAAGTTCACTCGTCTGGATCACCGCGCCGGGCGACGGTCGGGCCGTTCTCGATGGTCGTCCAGACCAACAGTGAAACGCGATTCTACTGCAGTGGCGAGTGTGCTGACGCTGATCGAGAGCGGCGCAGACAGATCGAGCGGCCCGACGGTCGCGAGTTGCTGGCGACGCGCGACACGTCGGTCAGTCGACCGGCGACGGGCATCACAGCGACCGACGGCGGGCACGCACAGACTGACGACCAGGGCACACCCCAGCCCGCAAGCGGGGATTCTGACCAATGATCGGACTCAAATCCAACGACTCGAACAGTCGACCGAACAACTTCGCGGTACTGCTGGCGGCGATCGTCGGGATCAGCCTGCTGGCAGTCGGCGGGGCCGTCGCGGCCGGCGACCAGCTGGCGGACAAGACGGTCTCGATCGACAACTCGACCGAGGAAGTGTACCTCGAAGTGACGAACACGAGTAGCCAGAGCCTCAACTACACCGTCTACGGGGTCTCTGACGGCATCACCACCGAGGTCAACGCGGGCCAGATCTCGGCAGCGGCGAACGACACGACACAGCAGACGTTTGCGGCCGATACGACGCAGTACGACTCCTATCGATTCGTCGTCACCGAGGACGCATCCGACACCGACAACGAGACCGCTGCGTCGATCGATGTCGGTCAGATCGTCAGCCAGTCGGCCGACGGTGGCGGTGTGATCTTCGCCGGCAGTGGTGGCGGGCTTCTCACACCGCTGAACATCTTCATCGCCGTGCTGGCCGTCGCCGCGGCGTTCCTGCTGGGACTGTTCGACCCGGTGAAAGCGAAGCTTTCGGGGTGACCTTCGATGGCTTCATCGGATGACTCGTCGGCTACGCTCAGCCTGGGAGAAGGTGGCGGCAAAGAAACTCTCGTTGGTATCACGAACTTCCTGCAGGCGGGCGGAAGCGCCGGAAGAGTCCTGAGTGCGTCGTTCATCGGGTTGGTCGTCTCGCCGTTCGTGGCCTTCGCGGATGTCGTCGACGCGATCGGGACGTTCTTTTCGAAACCCTTCGAGTCCGCTGGCACGGCTGTCGGTTCGCTGTTGTCGGGGATGTTCCAAGCGCCCGGCGACCTCCTGACAGCGGGTGCGGACATCACCGAGACATCGCTTCGGGATGCCATCGGTGGTAGTCTCGCCGGCACGCTCGCGTTCCCGATCACGATCGGGATCGTGATGCTGGCGTTGTATATGATCGTTCTGTACCTCCGAGAGGACGAGACGGGTGACACGCTTCCGGGCCTGCCGGTCGACATCCCGACGGACATCTTCGGCGTCGAGGAGGAAGATACGATCGACGAATGACCGTCGTACAGCCCCTTCAGCGGACGGTCGAGGTGAGACTCGATGAGTGACGACGAGGGGCTGACGGGGTTCCTGAACGCCCAGACAGAGGACGGCGAGGCCCAGACGTTCACGGTCAAAGGGACGACCTACACGCTGGTCCAGACGGCGAATCCGGTCAACTGGACCCGTGTCGGCGCAGCGATTTTCCTCTCGGGTGTCGCCACGGTCTCGGTCGCCCTGCAGAACATGGCGACGACGTGGGGCAACGCTGTCGCCGATATCGTCTCCGGCACGACCTCGTGGATCGGGAGCGTCGAGTTCGTGCCGTATATCGTCACCAACACCGACGACCCGACCGACCTACCCGGCGAGTGGACCGGCTCGGGTGTGATCGGTGAGCTGTTCGTCCCGCTGTTGCAGTGGTTTCGAAAAGACCTGTGGACCAGCAGCGTCGACCAGTTCGGCGTCTTCGGCTATCTGGTCGCTGTCGCGTTCGTGTTGCTGGTGGTCTACGTCGTCGTGCGCGGGCTGCAGATGGCTGGTCAACGGCTGGCAGGTGGTTCGTGATGACCAACGACGACACGTCGGGTCGCCTGATCGGACCGGGTTGGTTCGGCGGCTCTGGTGACGGTGAGTCCTCCGATTCGGAAATACTCCCGTTCGACGATAGCACGATTAGCGTGCTGCAGACGTTCGGATCGTCGCCGGTGGGATTCATTTTCGGGGTCATTCTGACGCCGTTGCTCAACGGTGTCGAGACCGGTGTCCTCCGGTCGCTGGACCTCGTGAATCTCGTCTTTTATGGCGACTCTCGGGCGACGACGGACGGGCTGGTCGGCATCGCTGACATCCCGGCAGTGTCGGCCAACGTCCTTATTAGCGCCGGCGACACCATCGGTGAGCCGATCCTGACGATGGCTGTCAGGCCGCTCGTGGATGGTCTGCTGGGCTTCGCCGACTGGGCGGGGCCGCTGGGGCTGCTGGGCGCGGCGATTGCCTTCGTGGTGCTCGTGAACGTGTTCTCGGAATCGATCCGGCTGCTGATCGAGATCGTCGTCGACGCGATTCCCGGCGGAGGTGCCTTCTTGAACTGATGATCGAGCAACTGAAACAGCCAGTCAACGGAGCGGCGGCGACGGCGGCGGCAGTGCTCGGGGCGCTCAATCTCGACGCACTGTTCGTGATCGCCACGTGGGGCTGGACGAACCTCGGACAGGTGTTCTACATGGCGACGCTGTTCGTGAGTTCGTCGTCTGTCCTGCCAGTCACCCAGCAGACCGCTGCGAAGGTGGTCGCGGTGCTGGCGCTGTTGCTCCTGTTGAAGCTGGGACTGAAAGCGCGCGAACAGATCGACGACAAAACCGACGGTTAGACTCATGATTCGACGATTCAACACTGAACGGACGTATCGACAGCAAACGACGGCAGTCGCAGGGGGGTCTTCGCGATGACTGGAACGGTCGAGATCTCGACGCTGTTCGGTTGGGGCTTCCTCGCTGCTATCGGCTATATCCTGGGCGAGTACACGAGCGTATTCGCCCGACTGTTCTACGGCGCTCGGGTGGCCGGCGGCGGCGCGAAGTGGTTCAAAGGCCGACCGGCCCGGCAGGCGACGCTCGGACTGGGCGGGTTCTTTGGCGGGATCTACGCCGGGGGCTTCGTCTGGGCCGCTGCCGCGTCGGCGATCGGCGCGGGCACGTTCGCCGGTGGCGGGGCTATCCTCGGACTCGCACCCAAGGAGATCATCGTGGTGTTCCTGTCGGCGCTGGTCGTCGGACTCGCGCTGTACACCGGCGCAGCGGCAGAGGAGGCGGTCGACGATGCAGATTAACATCTCCGGCGGCGGCGCGGTGCTGCTGACCGCGCTCGGTGTGCTGGCGCTTGCGCTGGTGTTCGCGCCGGACGCGACAACGGAGTACGTCAACGGCATCGCGTCGGCGCTGTCGGGGGTCTGATCGCCGTGGTCGGACACCCACGCAACGGAGGTGATCGCGTCGCGACCGTCGCGGTAAGCGTCGTCGTCCTGGGTCTGCTGGTGTCGTCACTGGTCGGATTGGCGACGCCCGCATCGGCGACCGCGACGAGCGCCAGCCAGGAACACGACGAGCGCACTCTCCCGCTGGCGCAGTCGAGCAACGAGACGGGATCGAGTTCGTCAACGGCGTCGAACTGGACCGCGCCGGGACCGTTCTCGATCGAGTGGCTGCGGACTGGCGGGGATCAGATTGCAGCCGGCGGGTCACAGGGGCCACCGTCCTCGACGAGGATGATCGGCACCGGCGGACTGGTGCTCAAGAAGCTGCCGGTGAATCCGATCCAGACGAGCTACACGACGATCGAGCACAACGAACGCATCGAGACGGACTATCTGCTGGCGTACACGTCGGCGTTCGCCGACGCAGTCGGCGAGTACGAGATGGTCGTCGTGTACTACCAGCCCAAGACAGCGCGGGTCAACGGGACGCAGGTGGCCTATGCAGCCAATCAGTCGGTCCAGCGAATGAGTTTCACCGTCGAGAGCGGCTATTCGGCGTCGCAGTTGAAGCTGCAGTCACATTACGACGAGACGTGGCACGCGACGGCGTGGCTGGAAAAGGACGGTCAGCGCGTCGACGGGGCGAAGTGGCGCTTCAAGCACCAGACGAACCCACTCACCGCGAGTCCGGCGTACCCGACGAACTCGAAGGGTGACCTCTGGCGGTGGGGCGCGCTGAATCTGATCTTCCCGGCGATCGCTGGCATTCTCTTTTCGGGGATGTCGGCAAAGCACGTCCTCTCGCGGACGATCGTCGGTTCGCTCAAGGGCATCGGCTACTGGGCGGTCGTCGTGGCGGTCGTGATCGGCGTCGCGGCCGTGCTTGCCACGTGGCAGACCTCGAAGGTGCTCGCGAACGCGCCGGTCGCGGTCGGACTGTTGATGGGGCTGCTGGCGCTGCCGGTGATGCTCTCGATTCGGGACTCGGATCTGTCGAGGGCCGGATTCTTCCGCCGGTCGCTCCGGCACGATGCGATCAGCCCGAGCGGTAACGAGACCGTCGGGACCCGCCGCGTCGCAAACAAGATCAAGAAGGTCTACCGACACGGCGAGGACCTGTACGCGCCAGTGGCCGGCCTTCGGCCGATGCTGGCGCGCTACTGGGCCGACCCGGCGAGTATCCCGACCGAGGACTGGCAGAGCTACGACACCGGCGAGGGTGATCTCGACCAGTTGTTCGAGGTCGACCCCGAAGCCGACGAGGTGCTGGTCCACCGACCGGCGCGGCTTGCGTTCAGTCCCGATCTGACCGTCGATGTCGACGAGGACGATCTCGCCGATCCGCCGGAACAGGAGGGCATTGGAGCACTCCCCGGAGCGATCAGCGCGACGCTGTCGAACTTCGCGAAGCGACGAAACTGGCGGTTCATCGGGATTGCGGTGGTCGGTGGGGCACTCGCCTACGTGGCGACGATGGCGGTCATCGATGCCCATCTCATCGCGCTCGCGATGGCGACGCTGCCGGCGATCGTCGAGGGCTACGAAGCCCGCGACGGCGAGCTACGTGTCGAGTGGGGACCATCGCACTGGAACGACGTGCAGGCTCAGGTCCAGACCGAGCGCGAAGAGTACGAGGAACGCCGGACGTTCGATCAGGTCCTGCAGGCGGTCACTGATCTCGAATGGGGCGAACACGAGAAGGGTCAGCAGGTCGTCGAGCGGGTCCGCTCGGAGATCGCGAAGTCTCTCGACGAGGAACACGGCGGGAATCAGTCGACGACGGTCTCGACGGACTCGACGCCACAGTCGGGGGTCGGCGATGACTAACGTCGTCATGGGTGCGGTCGCCGACGACGGCCATCACGCGCTCAAGTGGCTGGCGGGAGACGAGACCGGGACCGATCAGTCGTTCGCTGCCGGCCTGGACTCGCTCCGTGCCCAACAGCGCCATCTCCAGCAGAGCCTTCTGGACGGGTTCGAGAGGCGTCAGGAGGTGCTTGAGTGGTGCCATGCTGTCGATGTCGTGTCGGCCGGCGAGACGCCCGAGACGTGGCACAGCGATCTCATTCGCGACCGCTGGCGGATGGCCTGTCTTATGGCAGATCCGAAGCGTCGAGAAGAGATCTGCGAGCACGCCCCCGAACCCGAGTCGACGATCCAGTCGGTCCGCCGGAAACTCATTCGGATGACGTTGCTCCCCGCGTTCCAGCGGGCGCTTGAGACGCTTCGAGAACGTGTCTCGGAGTTTACCGACACGGACGGTGTCCGGGGCGCGACACGGATCAGACACGTCGCAGGCCGGCCACGGTTGCACCAGCGCGCTGTCGAACAGCATCGGCTGCTCCGGGAGACCCTTCGCGATCCACCGCGCGTCGAGGCTGAGGTGATGATCTGGGCGGAAGACATCATCCACGCGACCGAGGGGCACCTGACAAACGCGTTCGTCGAGACCGTCCTCGACCGTCACGGCGAGTGGTGGCACAGCCTGACGACTGGGCCGTCGGTCCGGTTGGAGTGGCTGCTGGCCGACGAAGTGTTTCCGGCGATGAACGCGAACCTGTCGGAACTGGCGACCAACGGGAACGAACTCGCCAGCACGGTCAGCGACGGCCGGGAGGTCCCGAACGGATGACGGACCTCGATGTTGAGACGGTGCGCGCAGCGCGGGCCAGAGAGCAAGACCAGACCTCGCTCGTCGAGCTTGGCGATCCGACCGTGTTCGACCGGCTCGACGACGCGATCGAGGACGACGAGGTCGACGGCGACAAGGCGGTGCGACTGGCGACCGAACTGGCCGACCATCGTGCGGGCAAGCTGCTGAAACTCGCATCGCTCAACGCGGCGGGGATGACGGTCAACTGGGACGGCGTCACCGACGACGAACGCGCTCTCGTCGAGGATCTGGTCGCCCGGATCGAGACGTGGCGCGAGACGATCGTCCCCGACTACCCGAACGCGGGGGGTGACGATGGCGACGAGTAACGCCGATGTCGCCGGCCGCTTCGCCCGCTATCTCCGGTGGGAGGTGGCCGATGATCTCGCGCTCCTGGCCCAGCAGTATCCCGACACCACCGAGTTGGTGCTTGACTGGACGGATCTCGCACGCTGGGACCCGGATCTGGCCGAAGATATCCTCGACGCGCCCGAGACGATGCGCGATTACATCGAGGAAGCGGTTCGAACGGTTCCCTTGCCCGTCGACATGAGTCTCGGGCAGACGACGGTCCGGTTCGAGAACCTGCCCGATTCGCATACGACGGCAGCGGGCGAGTTCTCGCCCAGTGATCGACGCGGGCAACTGCTGGCGTTCGAGGGCCAGGTCGCGAAGCGAACGCAGGTCAAGCCCCGACTGGTCGAGGCGGCGTTCGAGTGTCAGCGCTGTGGCACCCTCACGCGGATTTCGATGCGGCCGGGGAGCTACCGGGAACCGCACCAGTGCCAGGGCTGTGAAAAGCAGGGACCGTTTCGGATCAACCCGGACCAGAGCGTCTATCAGGACTATCAGAAGCTCCTGCTTGAGAACCCGACCAGCGCGGCCACGGGCGGCGATACGGCGGACATCGTCGTCCACCTGAACGAATCGCTGGCCGGACATGGTGCCATCGAGAACTGCCAAGAGGTCGTCATCGCCGGGCAACTGCAGTTCCGCGGCGACGGTGCGATTCCCAGCCCCGAAGTCGTCGCCAGCAGCATCGAATCGGCGGGCTACTCCTACCAGAACGCCGATTTCACGGCCGATCAGCGAGCGCTGTTCGAGCGGCTTCGCGAACGGCCCGAGTCGTTCGACATCGACGCCCGCGATCCGTCGCCGGCTGACGTGTTGATCGCGGCGGCAGCGCCGAAGTTCGTCGCCGGCTCGCACCCACGCGACCGACAGGTCGTCCGGGGCCTTGTGCTGCAGTTGGTCTCCGGGTCGACGTTCGAGGCCCGCGACGGCTCGCACTATCGTGGCGATATCCACGTCCTCTTGCCGGGCGATCCGGGGACGGGCAAGTCGGTGCTCGCGAAGTGGGCGGCGGCCGTCGCGCCCCGGTCGGCGATGGCGTCGGGCGAGCGTGCGAGCGGGCCGGGGCTGACCGCTGCCGCGGTGAAAGACGACTTCTCGGACGGCGGGTTTTCGATCGAGCCGGGTGTCCTGGTCCGTGCGCACGAAGGGCTGGCCGTCGTCGACGAACTCGACAAGGCCGGCGAGGACGCCATCGAGAAAATGCACTCGGCGCTGGCGGATCAGATCCTTCCGCTATCGCTGGCCGGTCAATCGATGACGCTGCCGGCTGAATGTGGCCTTCTCGGGGTGGCGAACCCGGACGGCGGCCACTTCAGCGGCGGGGAGTCGCTCGTCGACGCGCTCTCGCTGGAGAGTCCGCTACTCTCCCGGTTCGATCTCGTCATGCAGATGCGGTCGAAGCAGGACCGCGAGCACGTCCGAAAGTTGGCCGAATCGATGCTACGGACGTGGTCGGCATCGCTGAAAGACGCGACCGACCAGTCCCTCGACGAGGACGAAGCCGACACGATCGATCCGGTGCTGACGATGGATCAGTACCGGGCGGTCATCACGCGCGCCCGGCAGTTGCACCCGACGCCGGCCAGCGACGCCGTCATTGAGGAACTGGCCGACTGGTTCGAAGAGCAAAAGATGGCGCTGCCGGAGCGCTATCGCGACGCACTGGCCGATGCTGACGGACACTATCGCGGTCCACCCGTGCCGGTGACGGCGCGAAAGCTCGGTGCTGCCCGCCGGCTGGCACAGGCCAGTGCTCGGGCGAACCTCCGAGACGAGATCACGCTCGACGACGTGGCCGTCGCGAAAGAGATGGTGAGCCGGACGCTCGCCGATCTCGACATCCCGATCGTCGACAATGCGGGGCTTGGCGGCGGCGACGTTGCACACCGTGAGACGACCGAACTCACAGGACTATCCTAATATATGTCATACAAAGAGAGACCCAACGGAGACGGGTTCACGATCGAAACGCGACAGGGACAGCCGATCGTCGCCGGGATGGATGCCCCGGGGACGTACCCAGACGACGCCGAAGAGATCCGGCGGCGGTTCGACATCCCGGCGTTCGACGCCGAAGCGTTCGAACCCCGAGATGGGGCGGCGCTGTCGGGCGTCTACCCGGACATGCTGATCCACGTCGAGGACGGCTCGGACGGGCCGTCGACGGTCACCAGCCCGGGCGCGAGCCTGACACTCGTCGAGGCTCCGAAGGGGTCGGGCAAATCGACGGCGGCCGATCAGTTTGCCACGTACCAGATGGAACACAACGACGAGCGGATCGTCCGTAACGGTCGGCAAAATACCTCAGAATGGCGTCGGATGCGCGACTGGACGACGCTCTGGCTGCCCGAAGGCGTCGAGGTCGACGGTCGCTGGATGGAAGCCACCGACCGCGACGACCCGACGCCCGAGGATCTGGTGCGGGCCGTGCGCTACTACGAGGACGTGTTCGACCTCGTCGAGCGGCTGCAGCGCCATCCGAAAGGGACGTACAACGTCGTGTATCCCGATCCGCTGTTTCGCGGGTGCCACGAAGCAGTCTCGCAAGCGGACACGACGGTCCAGCAGCCCGAATTCACTCCGAAAACTGACGAGAACCCGACGCCGGCCTCACACTGGTGGTTCGGGTTCATCGCTGCTCGCACGTTCGAGGGCGTGCGCGTCGACGCCGACGGCGACCGCAACTGGATGACGGCCTATATCGACGAGTTCGGGATGCTGGCCCCCGAGAGCGCCAGCGGCGGCGAGAGCGGACACTACACGTACGAACTCGTCCAGATCATGTCCGATATCGCCAAAGAGGGCCGCAAGGCCGGGCTGTCGATCGTCGGCTTCGCTCACCACGAGGACGACGTCCATCACCACTGGCTGAAGGAGTTCGATTACTGGATCGAACTGTCGAATCAGGAGCGTGGGAACCGAACGGGGAAGAGCGAAGCGCCGAAGCCGTTCCGCGACCTCGAACAGGATCAGGACCTGCTGTCATCGCGACCGCGCGGGTACGGTCTGTGCTACAACGAGAGTCGGTTCTCCGAGTTCAAGTTCTCCGATCTGGGCTATCCGCACGGCACGCCGGAGTTCCAGCTTCGGCTCGGTATCCCGTCGTCGATCTCGGTCCAGAGCGGCGAGACTGGGATGCGCGTCGACGAGCTGGCGATCGCGACCAACAGCGACGGGCAGCCGTCGTTCGTCGAGGAATACCGGGCAGCGGGCGGCGCGGTACACGAGCTTCGCGTGCTCGCGCCCGGGTGCGGTGTGGTCGACCTGACTGGCGACGAACCAACGATCGTCGAGGCGCTGTCCAGTCCCTACGACGAAGGATCGTTCCCAGCACAGCCGATCCGACGGACCGAATCAGCGTTCGAACTCGTGTTCGATCTCGACGACGGCGACCGCCTCGTCGCGGCTCGAATCCCACGGTCGACCGCCGCAACTGCCAGCCGACAGCAAGGAGTCGAAGCCGATGACTGACTGTGCGACCGTCGACCCCGCCCCAAAGCCTTCTCGACGCCGTGGCGTCGCCGCGCCGGCGATCGCCGGCGGCGGCCGGTCCGGGCGGCGCTGGCGGCGTGAGATCGATCTCACTCAGAATCCTGACCGCCGGTACACGCGCGTCTCTGGAACAGGAACGGAAGGGGGGACCCCCCTGACGACCGATCGAGGTGATTTCAGATGAACATCGACGACATCCCACTGACCCGCGAACAGTTGACGATCGTCGGCATGGCGGTGGCGCTGGTCACCGTCGCAGCGTCGGCCCCGGTACTACTGGCCCCATCGCCAAGCCCGACGACCGAGTCCGCAACTAACGGCACTGTCTACACCGAGAACGCGCCCGAGACAGACCAGACCGACGACACCGGCGACGACGGACCGATTCAGGACATGAGCAACGAAGGGCGACAGCCCGAGACGGACCTCTCGAAAGTCCCCGACTCACACGTCCGGTCGAACGGGACGGCCCCGCCAGTGTCCGCGTCGACGGGCGCGCAGACGCTCCGGGTGTCGACGATGTCTATCGATGGGAAGCCGGCGCTGAATCTCACCGACAGCCGCCAGCACGACGGGCGCTGGGTGTCGGTGACGACGGCGTGGCTCAAATCGGAGTACGGCACCATCCCCGAGGTCGTCGGTGTGCGCCACGAGAGCGGTGGGACCTACACCGAGTCTGTCCACGTCCGCGAGGACAAAGCGGTGTTCTGGGTGCGCGGGTTCTCGACGAACGTCGTCACGTTCGGCGGCGTGCTGGAGATCGTCGGCGCACCGGCGTCGAGTGGGACCACACACCTGTACGAAGTCGGTGACCTCGACGACGCGTCGGACCCGACGATCGACCTGACCGGGCAGGTCAACAGCGAACGCGACACGAAACAGGTGCTCGGTGTCTCGAACGGCGAGACGATCCCGCTATCGGTCGCTGCGGACCATCTGCAGCCACAGAACCCGGAGGTGACCTTTACCGGTGTCGAACAGCAGTCGACCGACAACGGCCTGTTCTCGACGGTTCTGTCCGATGGCGGATCGACAGACTACTCGATCGACGGGAACGCCGACGCGACCGACGTGTCGGTGACGTTCACCGGCTACGAGACGACGACAAACCAGACGCTTTCAGCGTCGAACCGTGCCGACGGGGAGACGTTCGACTTCTCTGTCGGCGGCACGCGCGACGCGAACGCGACGAGCGTGACGTTCACTGGTGAGACGACTTCGTCGGGCGATTCGGCGTCGGCGTCGAATCTCGGGAACGGCGAGACGTTCGGCTACTCGGTCGGTGGGAACCGGGACGCGACCGACGTGACCGTCCGGTTCGAAGGCAACGAAGCGACGACTTCGGAGTCAGCATCGGGCACTGGCTCGGGATCTGTCCCGGTCGGTGGCAACCTCGACCCGACCGGCGAGACCGTGTCCGTGACCGGGCAGGAGTCGACGACCTCGGGATCTGGCTCGGGCACTGGATCGGGTTCGGTGTCGGTCGGTGGCAACCTCGATCCGTCCGAGGAATCGGTCTCTGTGACCGGGCGCGAAACCACGTCGTCGGGATCGGCGTCGGCGTCGAATCGTGCGAACGGCCAGACGTTCGGCTACGATGTCGGCGGGAACCGGGACGCGACCGGTGTCTCCGTGACGTTCAACGGGGATTCGACATCGTCGTCTCAGTCGGACTCGGCGACCGGTGTCGGCCCGGATAGCTCGCAGTCAATCAATGTCGGGGGCAATCTGGACCCGACGAGTGAGATGCTCACGGTAGATCCTGCTGTCCCAGGTCCGTATCATCAAGAGCGACTCGACCGAGACGCGGCTCTGCAAGGGGATGGTTACAAGACTGTGACTCGGATTGGGTCACGTTTCACAGATAGCGATCGTATGAACGCGCAGGTCAAAATCAACCCAGAGACATCGGGAGTCTTGACATCGGTCAATCCGAACATCACATCGCTCAGTGACGATATCAACCGCGGGACGCGAGTCGACATCTATCTCGCTGTTGACGACGGCGACACGGCGATCACAGAGGGGACCAGAATCAAAAATGATTGGGAACCAGATTGGACCACCGGCGAAAAGACAATTGATGTCGAACACACCTCTGTCGAAGCAGGCAAAACCTATGTGTTAAGCTTTCACGTCGATCAGACATGCGGTTGCACGACCAGCATCAGCGGCGATAATTCCTACCACACAATCGGGCTTGAAACGTTCCAAAACGCGTTTGACGAGCCAAACCGCCGAGAGACACAAATCGGCTATGACGTAACACCCCAGGCGACGATATCTGTGTCAGACGGAGCCGGTGAATCAGTCAATCTCGGGACGCTCACGGACGGCGAATCGACTTCTGTCGGGATCAACCTTACCACGTCGTCGTCTAAACTCGACTGGTCGTCGAGTGGGGCGGCGACCTCCCTAGACTGGTCGCTTGACTACGCCGAACGGTGGGCGACGGTTGACCCATCGATTGACGTGGATGGCGACGGCATCACAGATGCCTCGTACAACGGTGTGCTCTGGAATGGCGAAACAGTCACCAAATCGGTAAGCGATCTCTCGCCGGGGAGCCACACGGCAACTGTCACGACCGGCTACCAGACCGACGTAACGATCGACTGGACGGAACACACGGCTACCGAAGACCCGTCGATCGACGTGGACGGTGACGGGACGCCGGAGGCGTCGTGGTCCGGCGTCTACGCACCGGGACAGACGACCTCGACGAAGTCCGTCGACGGATTCACGACTGGCAGCAACAGCGTCAGCACGTCGACAGCGGCCGGCCCGCAACCCGATTGGTCGTTCGACTGGACCGAGCGGACGGGCACCGAAGATCCGGGAATCGACGTGGATGGCGATGGCACGGCTGAAGCCTCTTGGAGCGGTGTCTACGCGAGCGGTCAGACGACAGCAACGAAGTCCGTCGATGGACTCACGACCGGCAGCAACAGCGTGGTTACGTCTACGGGCCGCGGCCCGCACCCCGAGTGGTCGATCGACTGGACCGAACGGACCGGCACCGAGGACCCGTCGATCGACACCGATGGCGACGGTGACACCGACGTGGCGTACTCCGGTGTCCTCGCCAGCGGGGAGATGTATTCCGCGTCGCTCTCGAATCTCGCGCCGGAGTCCCACACTGCGATGGTGTCGACGGCTGCCTCGCAGGTCGACGTGACGGTCGACTGGACCCAGCGCCGGGCGACAGAGAATCCCGGCGTCGATATCAACGGCGACGGGGCGATCGACGTCAGTTACTCGGGGAGGCTTCTCGATGGCGAATCTGTCACGAAGCAACTCCCGACCATCGCGACCGGGTCGCACACGGCGACCGTCTCGACGACGGCCTACCGGACTGACGTGACGGTCAACTGGACCGAGCGCACGACCACGAAAGACCCGGCTGTCGATCTGGACGGTGACGGTCAGTCCGACGCCAGTTACAGCGGCGTCCTGCCGCCGGGCGACACCGCCACGAAGTCGGTCGGAAACCTCTCGTCGGGATCGCACACGGCGACGGTCTCGACGATCCACAAGGTCGGCGTCGACGCCGGCTCGACGGTTCGCACGGTCACCGAGGACCCGACGCTGGACATCGACGCCGACGGCCAGCCCGATGCCGAATACCTCGGGAAACTCAGCGACGGCGAGTCCCAGACGGTCCAGATCTCCGACTTTGACGGGAACGTGACGGGTGCAACTGTCAGCACCGACAACGGCGTCGTCGACGTGCGCATCGGCTACACCGAGCGTGTGATCTCGGACCGGCCGGGTGTGATCGTCAATAACCACACGGTCAGGCTGAACCGCACGCTGAGTCAGGACGATACGGCCACGCTGACGGCTAATGCGTCGTGGCTCCGGTCCGGCCAGAACAGCGTCACCGTACTGGCCGGCGACAGTGACCTGTCGACCGACGCCCCCGAGCCGACGGTCGCCATCACCTACCGCCACGAACTGACCACGCGGCGAACAGTGCTGTTCGAGAACGAAGCCTTCAGCGAACGGTACAACATCAGTCGCACGTACCTCTCAAGCCGCGAGAGCGCGACGCTGACGATCCCCCACGCCGAGAACATCATCTCGTACCGGGCGCTCGAAGCACGGATCAACGAGTCTGGCGGCTGGACGACGATCCCACAGTCGGCGCTGACGATCGACGGCACCAGCGCCGTGATCGACGTGGCGTCGTTGACCGGTGGGACGGTCCCGGCCGATACGACGGTCGAGATCCGCTCGACCGGGTCGAAAATCGACGTGCACAACGGGTCGGTGACGGTCGTCGAGGCGACGCCGGTCGGGTTCGATCTGGACTCTCGGGTCCGTCTCGACACGTGGTCCGATGACTCGTATATCAGCGTCGCGAACACGAGTCAGGGCCATCTGTTGCACTACGGCGCAAACGAGAGTTACAGCGCTGAATCGGACTATGCAGCACTGTCGACGGGTCACGGCCAGCGGGTTCACTTCCCGGAAGCGGTCAGCGGGAGCGAGGTCGGTCTCAAGACCGTCCCGCTGGCGCTGTCGCCGGAGAACGGGACGATCCGGGCATCGGTGCCCGAAAGCCAGACCAACGCCACCGCACCGGTGTTCTACGTCTCCAGCGGGGAACGCGTCGGCGATGCGTTCACCGTCGAATACACTGGCGCGAGCGAGGGCGAGTGGTACGGCGTCTACGAGGTCGACACGACCCGCCGGTTCGACCGAGCACAGGGGCGACAGACGATGTCGGTCCCGACCGACAGCATCGACTCGCTGATTCGGGTCCGCACCGCGCCAGCGCCGTCCGCGAACCCCGAAGGTGCCAGCACCGTGTTCGAAGCAGCCTCACAGGGCAATCTGGTCCCGCTGGCGATCCTGTTCGGTGCAATCGCCGGACTGGTCATCGTCGGCCGGCGACCCGAGCGGTCTCGCAATGCCGTCGAGTCGACGGCGGCCAGTGTCGGCTCGCTCGTCGAGGCGATCCCACGCGGTGAACTGGTGTCCGGTCTCGTCGAGACGGTCATCGCGACGGTCGGCGAGTGGATCGTCACGGTCGGCGAGAACGAATTCCTGACCGGCGCGATCGGGCTGGCAACGGTGGCGGCGGCGATCCAGTCGGGCCTGCTACAGATCGGCCCGGAAGCCGGCGCGATCGGGACGGTCGGCGCGATCGCAGTCGGGTCGCTGCTGGTGCTGACCCGCACTGGCGAGTTCACGACCGCCCGCTGGCTCGGGATCGTCATCGT
Source organism: Halomicrobium sp. HArcht3-1 (assembly GCF_058933345.1). NCBI lineage: Archaea > Methanobacteriati > Methanobacteriota > Halobacteria > Halobacteriales > Haloarculaceae > Halomicrobium > Halomicrobium sp. HArcht3-1. The sequence goes on from NZ_JBZYDM010000012.1 coordinate 18,899, forward strand.
CTCCGGCGTGGTCTCGCTGCAGGCGCTCGGAGAGGGCGACCTCCTGACGACGCTCATCGAGTCCGACGCGTTCGTGCTGGTGCTGATTCTGGTCGGCTACGTCGCCATCCAGTTAGTGCGCGAGTACCGAGCGAACAATTCGCCCGATGACGACCAGCCAGAGATCAACATCATTGCCGGTCGAGGGGGCGACGACTGATGCCGTTCGAGTGGTTCAGTGTCCTCTCGGGCCAGTTCGGGCAGACGGCGGCGCTGGTCGTCGCGGTCCTCTATGGTGGCTACAAGTTCCGTCGGATCAAGTCGATCCTCGGTGGTGCCGTCGCCGCGGTCGGGACAGTCGCGACATTCGGTGCGCTCGTCGTGGGGGCGATCGTGCTCGGAACGGCGACGGGCTGGGTGTCGATCGATCTCGGGCAGGCGATGCGTGATCTGTCGGCGGCCGGCGGGGCGGCTTGGGACGTTATCGGCCGACAGTTGTTCGAGTGGCTGGCTCAGGAGGTGATGGAGTGACTCTCACGGGCGTCGACGATCACCGTCGACGGTACCTCAACCTGACCGACGCCCAGCGGATCGTCCTCTTGGAGGTCGCGAAGTACGAGGCCGGCCCGATGCCCCCCTTTGGAGGGGCTTTACTGGACGCGGTCCGCGAGTGGACCGATCTGTCGGAGGGGAAATTCTGGGACTACGGAGTTGGTCCCCTCGTCGAGGCTGGTCTCGTTGAGAAGCACAAAGACGGCCACGCGAGACGCTACTCGCTCACTGACGACGGTCGCACAGTCCTCGCTGCCGGCCGGGACCATCTGGACGACGTGCTCGGGGATCTAGACGACGCATGAGTTTTGTCATGACTATCATCCAAGACAGTGTCGGGTTGCTGGCAAATGATCCACGGAACGCTATAGTTGCGGTGCTGTGCACCAGTATCATCGCCAGCAAGAGATCACGAGCACGTCTGGTTCAGATCTTTCTGTGGGTGCGCAATCTCGATGCGCACAATGTCATTGCGTTTGGCGCATTGATCGCTCTGGTCGGGCTTCTGGCGGGCTGGTTTAGCCCCCGCGTCCTTCGATCGGGTGGTCTGCCAATAACAGTTGTTGTGAATACGATTTCTTTATTCACGGGAAGTTGTGAGACCACTCTCCCAAATTTCATGGTATGAGATTCCCAAATTATAGTTCTCGAAATATCCCTCAATTTTGATAGATCTGGGAGGAATAACTATCTGGGGGGACAGGTGAAGTCGGTATTAGAGACACTGGCTTTTATGACCATATGAACTAAGAGTATAGTCAATAACAGGAATTCAAGATGGTCGGAAGCTCAAAAGGATTGGCGGGTTTGGAGCGCGGCTATCTCTATCAAGATATTGTTGGAGGAATGTGTCTCCTCTCTGTATTATTTGATGAAGCAGAAGCAGTCGAAGTCGAGAGTCCAAGCCCCATAGATCGAAATGATAAGTTCGATGACGTGGTATTACACAGAAATGATGAGACGATTTGTTTTCAAGTCAAGAATGGGCCTGATTATACCTTTTCCGGGACAGATTTAGATGATAGCAGTTCTGGCCGTCTTAATCTTGAAGAATTAGTTGAGTGCGCTAAAAGTAAAAATGAGATCAATGAGGGATCTCGATTCATTGTGTTCACATCCTATAATCCTCCTCGCCAATCGGATATACAGTTAGCCGATACGTCAAGCGATTTGGAATTGTTTGGGGGATTAGAGTTTGAAACTAAAAAATTAGATGGGGACTTGGGATCGGCAGATGATGATATTGATATTGAATTCATTTTTGATGCACCAGGAATCGACGAAATACACCGAAGTGACCCGTTCCACGGTTTAGAGCAAACTGAGATATTCTTACAAATATTAGAAAACGTTTCTCCAATCCACGCGACAAAAGAGAATCCTCGCGTAAATACTCCATCAGATCTGATTTTGAGAGCTATAACGTTGAGTACAAGAGCAAGAGAAGATCCGGGACACAGGCTAACACGAAAGTCAATCTCAGAAGAGATCAATATTGCTCCGTCTCTCAGAAGGTATCCTCAATCGTTATCCGTTGACGAAGGTTGCATCCTACCGTTTTGGTTTCAACAATTAGAAGAGTCTTTAGTCGATATTGATGGCCGGACGGCCATTCAGGGAGTCGCAGGCAGCGGGAAATCGACTGGACTGGAATTACTACATAACTCGATTGATGGGTTAGAGAGCACTGAGATAGTCAGATACAATCTTTACGATCCTGATGATAAGCCATCACAGGCTGAAGACCGAATTGATCCAAGTTGGTTCCGAGACCAATTAGTTGGGGAGTTTCACCGGAAGCTCCCCGAGGTATTCAGCGAAAATAACGCGCCTATTTGGACGGGAATAGACGATCTTCAATCGCACTTAGACAAGGTAGCGGAATGGTGTTCTGCTACCGATCATAACGTGGTGATTATTATAGATGGGATCGACCATGCCCTACCAGAACCTGCTGGTAGCAACACCGAATCTGACATAGAAGGTACGGTCATAGAAGAGGTCGGACAACTGGAATTTCCGGAGCCACTTATCCCAATTTTTGTTGGGAGACCACTATCGGATGAGGTGTATTCCGTTCTGAGGATAGATCAAACCCGGACAATTTCCACGTGGGGAGGTGAAGAAATTGAAAGATACTACGGTCAAAATGGAATTTCGGTCGATGAGTCTCTAATATCTTCTGTCGAAGATGTTTCTGGAGGCCTCCCTGTGATACTGTCTCATCTTCTCAGTGAAGCTGAAATTTCCGAGGGGGATCTAGATGAAGGACTTCGGAATGCTATCGAAGAAGCACCAAATGTAAGCGGTGATTTAGAAGAATACTATGAGGAGATATGGTCTCCAATAAATCCTCATCTGCGCGATGTCCTCTCATTACAAGCGGCGAGGTCAACTGCGATACATGCTGACGTCGTTGTTGATGTTCTTAGCCTACCTTGGATGAAGAGTAAAAGCAAACTAGATGAAAATGTGCTTTCACACACCCTTGAGGAAGCCAAAAAAGACCATTATCGGATCTTCCACGAGAGTTTTAGAGAATTTATTTTAGAGAAATTGGATTCGGGTCAAGAAGAAGAAATTCACAAATCCCTATACGACTACTACTTAGATGAGCAAATAGAATCCGCATCTAATACGGACGCATTGCGATTCCATGCCGAACGGGGTCCTGGGCTTGAAGCACTCCGTGAGTTAGCAACCGTTGAGCATGTATCTCATTGGTGGCGGGAGGGTGTTCACATCAATAAAATAACCTCAAGTTTGAATTTGGCGCTTGAGGGCGCACAGAGCGTGATCGACTATGAGACTGCCCTTGATTGTACAATCCTTGGGGCAACAACTCACGGCATGCTGGATATTTATGTTGACAATCGGTTAGAATACTATCGAGCAATTGGCGATAAGAGGAGAGCGTTCAAGTTCACTAATCAGTTGAGAGATGAGGCCCCCGGCACTGAGGCTTCGCTGGAAGCAATGCAAGAAATTACTAAAGAGTGGCCTGAGGAGCTGGACAAATCTTGGCTTCAAGATTGGTATGAGAACTGGGAAGCGGCTGATAAGCCGCGTGACTGGAATCCTGAAGCATATTTCGAAGTAGCTGTGAAAAACCTAGACCCTGACCAGTTCTGGGAACACGCACGAGTGTTTGTTACCGAAAAAAGTAATGAACACTTCACGTACCAGATTTTTCGGGCAATAAGCTACAATACCGATGTATTAAAAGATAGACCGGACCCCCCTGGATGGTTATTTGATGATCTTCCAAAAACACTCGAGGCTTGTGAATTGATTTGGCATCGGATTCCAGAAGAATGGCAAACAGAACTTGTGGATCATGTACCGTCCATTGAGGGGTTATCATGTTCTGCTTTACGTACACTCCTGCTGTGTGGATACGATGAAGAGGAAATCCTCGCTGAGATTCAAGACCGGGAATTTGCTAAACCAAAGGACCACCGTGAGGATTATCCACAGCACAGTGAGGCGTTCTATGTTGGTGCAGTGTTAGCTGATACTAACCATGAACCGGACGAAATCTTAGAGCTTGTCGAAGAAATGTCGAAGCAACGATCACGACTCCACCAATTTACAGCCATCGGTGGAGCAGCAGTCACTCGTTCCTCTTCAGAGGAAGAATCATTCTGGGTTAATCATGTGCTTGATGAAGTACGGCAAATATTGGAGAATGAGGAACTCAAACGTCCTGAAGACGGCCACTCGAATTATATGTTATACCGGTCAGTTTTGCAAGATTTGATTAAAGATTTCTCGAATGTATCACAATCGGGTTCTGAAGATAAAATAGATGGTGTTTTAGAAATCGCAGATGCAAATAATTATGAAAATCATCTCGTAGATACGCTTGCTAGGGGATTTCTGAATCATCATGACCACCTCCAATCAGCAGATGAATTACCTGCTATCTGGGAAGAACAATATCAAGATCTAATTCAGGCAGTACCCGATGAGCCAATTAGCCGTGAACTCCTTGATTTAGCTCATAGAGCGGCCCACCAAGATCAGAAACAACTTGCGGAAAAGTACTTCGATAAAGCTATTGAGAGGTCGTATCGGTATGGTTATCACAAAGATGCGTTCCTCTCTGATGTTTGGGATGGACTTGAGGAAGTTGTTGACGGAGATTGGAAAGCCCATCTTGGGAAAGCAATTCAATTGATTAACTGGGCCGACCTCCTACACACTATTACTGATGGCGATAGTATAAGTCACTTAGAGTTTAAGTTCTTATCAATATTACTTGAGAATGACGTGATTGAGTACGGGACTGTACCTCAAACCGTTCACAATCTCGGCACGTCTCGACGATTGAGAAAGTGGAGACTCAGAAATCCTGATGGAATTGACTATTCAGAGCTTCAAGAACTATTACATTTGTATGAGAAATGGCGACGATCTCGCTCTCACCCGTCAAAAAATACTGAATATTTGGGAAGAGCAGCGATAATCGCCGATCAGCATGGGTGGGGAGATCTAGTGAAACACGCATTGGAACTTATGCACTATGGAGAATATGTGGAAGAAGGTCTGTCAAAAGAACAAGCAGCAACGATAGAGTCACTTTCAGAGAAATATAGTACTGCGATTCCTGATAAAATTACAAAGCAAGACAATTCGGATGACCATTCAACAGATCCAGATCCAAAACCGGAACCAATCAGTCAGGATCTCCATCAACTTCTATTGGGTCACTCTTTTGAAGAGCCTGTCTCCGTAACTGAGTTTGAAGATTACAAAACAGATGAGCTGCTGGAAGCAAGACAATTTATAATCACACATCGTGATTACCGCCCTTCCGTAGCAGCACCCTTCGCAAAGTCGCTCACCCAACGTGGTGAACATGATTCAGCAGTATCATTGTTAAAAAAGACTATCGCCGATAGACGATTATTGATTTCTTGGTATGGACCAGGTAGATTCGAAGAATTAGCAGAGGTACTCATCGAATTAGAAGGAGATAGAGCTCTTGAGATTGTCTTCGACTCGTGGATGGAGAGTGATCTAGATTCACGAACAAACCAAGCAATATTGCCCCAATTAGTTTGGATTATCAAGAGAACACAAGGGGATGCGGCAGCAATTGAGTATATTAATTATACAATGGAACAGCTACGATTATTACTCAGTCCATATGATGATAGTATCCAACGCTGGGGAGCGTTACAAAATCAACTCGGATATTGAATCAGGAGTGGTGAATTAATTAACACTCTGAGAGTCTATCTCAGACGATTGGGTTGATATATACAACATTCAGACTGTCATTGGGTTATGATATACCTTGGAAAAACCGTATGGTCTCTGAGATCTCGGGTGGATCATCAAGGTCTAACGTCACCTCATCGTCCTCAAACGCGCGGGTGAATCTGTTCGCCTTTACGAAGTTCTCCGAACTCAAGTCATGATCCTGTTCCTTGGCACCCAGCACGTTCGCTACCGTCCACATATTGTACATCAGGACGGCGAACTTGAAGTAGAACATCCGGGTCGCTAGCCGGGGCGATCCCGACTGCGCCAGAAAGTCGTGCTTGAGCATCCGGTAACTCGTCTCGACACCCCACCGGTTGCGGAAGTCGGTGGCCAGCTCCAACAGGTCGACGTCGTCGTCATCAAGTGGGATATTCGTGTAGAAGATGATCCAGTTGTCGGTCGGATCATCGGGTTCACCCTGCCGAAGTCGGGACCGCTTCTGGGACTTCACAGTGAACAACCAGTGCTTCTCGTCGTCGATCCCACCGAGACCGTGGGGAACCGCTTCAGCCTCACTCTCCTTGGCAACTGCGAGCCGCTGGAGCCCCTCGATCTTCCGGCCCGTGTCCGGGGCCTGGATGATGAACTCCGTCCCGGTCGACTCGAGCGCACGCACCGAGTCAGTAGTGTAGAACCCACTGTCCAGGTAGGCCCGGTTGAACGACGTCACCTGCGCGGCGTACCGGAGCAGCCGGCGCACGAGCGTCCCCTTGTCGGTGTCTGCCCGCGTCGGGACGGCCCGCATCGTCATCGGCGTGTTCGTGCCGACGAGAGCGAGCGTGGTGAACTGCCACGAGTAGTAGAAGTTCCGCTGGGGCTTCGTCTTCTGGATGTCCCGGCTGGCGTCACCCTGTCCGTACCACCCCCAGTCCGTACTGTCGATGGCGACCTCGTTGGTGTCATCAAAGTACTCGTGCTCGAAGGCGATGTCGAACAGGGCACCGTTGGCCTGCCGGAACATTCGCGTGACGGTGGCCGGATCGAACTTCAGAAGCTGGTGCCGGACGTTACTCGGGTCGACCGAGTTGCCCTCGCCGACCCACGACTTCAGTTCCATGTTCTCGCACGCCTGGTTCATGTGGATGTCGTGGATTGCCGCGCTGACGAAGATTCGCAGGAGGAAGTCCCGCTTGAACTTGATGCTGTCGTCGCGGTCGAAACTGAGGTGTCGGAAGACCTCGGCCCGGATTTCACGGCTGAGCTTCTTGATGTACGGCGGTTTCCGTTCCTCAGTGTCCGGCGATGGCAGCTCGTCGAACTGGTCGGCGTACCGGGAATCCTCGATGGCGGCGAGGACCTGCGCGACGACGCGGTCGAAGTACCGCATCTGCCGTTCGGTCAGCCGGTCGCCGAGTCGGTTCAGCGTGGGCTGGCTCACCGTCTCCGTGACGTTCAGCCGGTCCCGGAACTCGGGGTCATCCAGGTTCTTCGCCACGTCCGTCTCCGCCTCATCGGTCAGTCGGAGGTAGAGGTACACGCGGAAGAACTCCAGAGCGTCGAGTTTGCGCGAGAGGTCGTCGTGTTCCTCGACACCGATGAAGAGATCCCGCAGCGGGAGGCGGCCAATTGCGCGGGCGAGATCGCCGTCGGCCCAGTGGATGGCGGCGTAGAGCGCCTGCGGGAGATTCACTCCCTCGTAGGGCGGGTCGTCGCCGGGGACCAGCGGGGCAGCGCCCCAGTCGCCTTCCTCGAGGTAGTACGACTCGGGGAACTGGCCTGCTTCGGAAACTCGGACCACGTCGTCGTTCTCGTCGAGGTCGCCGGGGAACCAGTCGGTATCGACGAACGCACCGCGGGCGAAGTGGTAGAGTTCCGTTTGGTTCTCGTCGGATTCGTCGCTCATTCGTCGCAGACAGCCTCTCGGAGTTCGCGATACAGTTCTGGGTGGTGTTCTTCCAAAATTTCAGCGTCTTGTTCGAGTTCTTCTATACGACTCCGCACGCGATGAATCGCTTGATACCGCTTCTCGTCGGTAGCCTCAGCTGCTCCGGTTATTCGCTCACGGTCTGTTGTCGTCATAATGGCGCGGTATTTTCCCACGCTAAGCAGTTCGGAACTCATCCACTTCTACATTAGCATCATAGCTACTTAACTTTGCTATAATGCTAATGGTTTGCTTTGATGCTAACTACTAAGTGATAGGAGACATATATCTCTGATAGGAAGCGCGGGACACCGGTCAGAAGTTGGCCGGGGCGTGTTAGAGCACGCCCGACCGTGCTTCGCCAACCAGACGAAGCATGCCAATAAAGACATCCGCCGGACTTCAGGATTCCGGCACGGCAGACGAATCGGACACTGAGAACTTCGAAGCCGACCGCGAACTCTCGGAGCTAATCGACCAACACGAGAACACCGACTGGACCGCAGTACCGGGCATCAGCGCCGCTGAGGCCGGCGCGTGGACCGCCCGCCTGATCGAGGCACGGGAAACCATGCAGGAGGATCTGTAATGCAGCGCCGTCAGTTCCTCGCCGCTGCGGCCGCTCTCGCCGCACTCCCGCAAACGGCCAGTGCCGACTCAACCGCGTCGGGGGAGATCGTCGAAGACCGGAGCGTCACCGACGACGGGACGTACTCGGTCACGGACTGCGGTTCCGTTCCCGGCGGCCTCAATAACGTCCACGTCACGGCGGACATGAACGACGGCCCGATTGAGGTCGAAGGCGTCCACGAAGAGGGCGGCTGGAGCGGCGTCGGGCTCCGGTGGACGTCCGGCCCCATCGAGGTCGGCACCAGCCTCGATCCCGACGACGCCCGCGACCTCGCCGCTCGGCTGGTGGTCGCCGCCGATGCAGCGGAGGGGAAGTTCGATGACTGATGACACCCGCGTGACGGCTCGCATCGTCCGCACGGAGGATGGCGAGACGTTCCACGAGTACGAAGTCGGCGGCGTTTCGTACCCCTCGGCAGAGGCTCTCGAAGCGGCGCTCGAAGCACGCTAATCCCCACGAAACCATGATTGAAGACATCGACCGCGACGTGTTCGTACGGATTCAGACCGACCTGCTGGTGGTCGGAGACAGCATCATGACCGACCGGCATCACGCCTCAAACGGCAACTACGAGGACGACGACCCGCAGAACCAGATCGGCGGCATCATCCCCGCGTTCCCCCTCTCCGGGTGGCTTCGCCACGGGATGGAAGAGACCGTACAGGAGTACGGCGGGACGGCCTGCCATCCCGGCGAGGCCAACGCGAACTTCATGAAAGACGGCGTCTACGACCGCGATCTCGACGCCGGCTACCACGAGAAAGGCGCGTGTACCGACGACCCGAAGAAGGACGACGGGTGCGTAGTCTTCGACCTCTTTGGCGGCTTCGGTGGCGTTCCCGGCAAGGTGATGCGTCGCCCGATCAAGTTCAACCCCGTTCGCTCCAGCGTGGACTACACGCGCGGACAGGCCGAAGGCCACTACCGGCGGCTGAATCGGAACGTCGTCTCTCGGAACCGTGAGGACAACCGCGAACCACTGCGGAACGCAGAGATCGACGCCGTCGCCAACCTCGATGGCTGCTGGCACCTCTCCTTCCGGGAGATGAAGCCGGAGTTCATCGGGCTGCTTACCGAGGGCATCGACTTCCTCGATGCCCACAAGACCGACTTCATGCACCAGCTGGGCGGTGCCCGCAACTTCGGTGCGGGGATTGTGGACTGCGAGCTCATCAACCCGCTCTACGAGGAGCGCGAACTGAAGCGCGTCTTCGACCGCGGAAAAGGCAACACGAACGCGATGGACGAGAAGGACGACCAGTGGGCCGAAGAGTGCCGCCCGGCGTTCGTCGGCGCGCTCGAGGAGCGCATCGAGGAGGGACCATGAGCGACGACGCGATGGTCGCCGCGTACCGCCACGACGCCCACAAGATGAACGGCCAGCCCCACGACTACGCCCCGGAGACGTTCGCGGGCGTTTCCGTGAACCAGACGGTCTCCCACGGCGCGGACGGCGATGCGTCGGCGCTCAGCCGGCCCAGCGGCCAGCCTGAGCAGACCGTCGAGAACCACGAGACGCTCTACCGGCTATCGCTCATCGAGGGCGAGAGTCGGTACGACCCGCAGGAGTTCACGCGCAACGGCGTCGAGAGCGCCGTGAGAGAACTCCTGACCGAAGACGACCCAGAGACGATGCATCGGGCGTGGCTGGACAGCAACGTCGTCTCGGCGTTCACGGAGAGCGTCTACTACCCCTACACCTCGCTGAAGTACCACACGCTCCTCGTGGCGGCGCTGCTGGACAACTACCGCGACGGCCACGAGTTCGCCGACCTCCGGCTGGTCGTCGACGACGCCGACGAGATCGTCCCTCACCGGACGGTCTACGCGGGCGAGGAGTTTGCCCTGCGGATCGACGTCGACGATCGAGGGCAGCCGTCGGCCCGCCTCGGGAGTCGCCCGTGGCGGTCGTGGGCGTCGGCGTGGAACCGCCTGGAGGCACACCCGCTGGATGCCGATCACGACAAGTACGACATGGTGCTGGACGCGAACCTTCGCCGGATCGGTGCGTGGTCTACCGCCCTCCAGTACATCGGGGACTTCCGGGAGGTGTTCGACCAGTGACGCGCATCCAGCAGGTTCACTGGGAGCTGGAGATGGACTACATCGGCCACCCGTACTACGTCTCGGGGAACGCCATCCTGCACGCACTCGGCCAGCACGTCCCGCACGACGTCCACCAGCACCTCCACGCCAGCCACGGGGTGTTCGTCCCCGGCCAGTTCGGGACGTTCCCCGAAGAGCACTCCCAGAGCGGCATCCGACCGTACCTCGGGAGCGGGCTCCCGGACGTCGAGAGCTACGATGACCTGTTCCTGATGCGGAACCCGGACCATCGCTGGCTTCTCGATAGCCGTCCGCGAGACGCGCTGAACACCCACGACATCCGCCCGCAGAGCGGTCATCCGGCGCTGTCCCACGAGACGATCATGGGGAAGCCGGAGGACGCTCGCAAGCAGCAGCAGACGACGAAGTGGTACATCAACGCCTACCTGCACGCCGATGACCCCGATGCGCTCCCGCTGGGCGAGGACGTGCTTGACGGCCTCCAGTTCGGGGGCAAACGGAACTACGGCTACGGCATCACGCGGCTGAAGGACACGCAGGTTGTCGACCTCGACGACCTGGACTACTCCCGGCTCGAGGACGGCGAGGCCTTCCTCGTGGAGGTGACGACGCCGTTCGTGCTGGAGTCGGAGTACCCCAAGGCCGCCGACCAGGACGTCCCGTGGTGGTGGAAGGAGGACCGCCGCGATCTCCGTGAGCGAGAGGAGAAGATCCTCGAGCAACGGGAGGTCTACAAGCTCCAGACCGTCGACCACGGGCAAGTCGTGAAGTACGGGGGCGACCGGCCCATCGAGACCGCGAAGAGCGGTATCCTCCGGGTTGGCAGTCACTCGAAGTACGGCTTCGGAGAGCTTCGAGTGAAGCCCGTCGAACCCCGGTCAGACCAGTGTAAGAACTCAGAGAAGAACGGCGAAACAACGGAGTGAGAAATCCGAACGATGACAGGCGAATCGGCGACTAAACATCACGCGGTTCCGTGAATAAAGAAATCGTATTCACAACAACTGATAATCGGAATCGTTCTGGGTCTCGCGACCGGGATAGCAGCAGACCGTAACGATCGATCGTTCATGGAAGAGTTCGCCGCACTCAGCGGATTAAAGCAGGTGATCGTCATGTCTGTCCCGGCTGGGATCACTGTCTTAGCGATCCGCGAACTTGATCTGATTACGGTCATACCGGTAGCTTACGCCTACACTGGTGTCGCTGGAGGAATTATACTCAGCAAGGCAGACAGAGTCGTTATCAATCAGCAGTCGGATTGACCGTCACCTGAATAGAGACGGAACAACTCTTCACGGTCGTCAACATCTGCAAAAAGAATCCAGGGGGCTGTAAAGAGGATTCCGAGTAACAGCGCTTTCAACGCAGCTATTTGAACCGCGTCCATGGTTGATAATAGTATTCAAGATATTTAGTAGCTTTCGACACTCCGCTGCTGATACTGGCGGATCGTGTTGCGAAACAGCAGGATGGGCAGCACGGGTGAAGCGAAGGTAGATCGGTTGCGCGAGAATCCATCCTGAGAACGTCGTTTCGAGTGTTTCATGTGGAACGTGCGGGGCGGTAGCGGTGTTTTTTCGCTGATGTGCCCTTATGCACACACTAAGGGGGACTTGCCCACCTGCCGGGAACGACCGGCGACGAACGCTGGCGCTGGTCGATCAGACCGCCGACATGAACAGGACAGAACCGGGCCGGTGCGCGGACCCACTTATAAAGGAACGGAACGGTCGACAGCGTTGCCACTCACCTGTCGGCGGATCAGCCGATGTCTTCGAGCGGCGCACCCCAGAACGCGATCTTGTTCCCGCGGACCACTGCGGCGTCGCCTTCGATGACGCCCTTCTCGGAGTGGGTGAACGTCACCACTGCGTCGATGAACTGATCGGCGATCTTCGGACCGGTCTCCCGGGCGGCGACGTAGCCCGATCGAAGGGCCTGCTGGATCTCGTAGCGGCTGTAAGTTCCAGCGTTCAGTGTAATCTCCAGACCATCGCGATCGCCGGAGACGGACGCACCGTATCGGCGTGCCCACTGAGCGAATGCTGAGTCTGATGCCAGGAGTTCGTCACCGTCACGGACGGCCTCGATGCCGTCCTCGACCCACTCAGCAGCGTCAGCAAGCATCCCGAACAGGTCCTCGAACTTCTCTCGCATGAACTCGTCAGCGAAGTCGATCACGCCGTTGGCGGTTTGAAGCACGTCGTCAAAGGTGTCCACAGCTCGATAGACCGTTGAGGAGGATCTATCGGTCTCCTCCGCGATTCGCTCATAGTGCATCGGGCCACCGTCGGCCAGCGCCCGGACGACTGAGCGCTCGCCGGCAGACGCGTCGTCTGCAGCGAAGTGGTGCAGCGCCAGCCCCTCCTCGACCTCGCGCAGCTCGTGGAGCGGGTCCGGGTAGACGTTGATATCGCGATCAGTCTCCTGTACATCCCAGTAGGCATCACTGACGTAGACGTTGGCATCGGCGATGGTCGGTAGCCCGGCCCAATCCAGCATCGTGACGAGATACTCGTCGAGTTCCTGGTGAAGATCATCTGCGTCGAATTCATCGTCGGCATCCCACGGAATCGAATACTCTTCGCTGTACTCGGTAGAGAACTGGACCTCGATCTTCGGGTCCGTCGTCGGATCGCCCGGCCGGCGATGCTTCGTCGGATTCTTTCGACGGTAGCTTTTCAGTAGCTTCCCGACCTGCTGATCGGGCAGGAGCTTGCCGAGACCGGTTGGATTCATCGCAACGGCGTGGCGATGTCCGAACACCTCCTCGTTGTCCCACTTGTACTCGCCGGAGCCACCGCGCTGGCTGGCGAAGGTGGCAAGGCGCTCCAACAGGCCGGTCCGGGCGACGACCTGCTGTTCGACGAGATCACGGACGGCACGGACGTAGAGGGCATAGTTATAGACGCGAGACCACTCGTGCAGGTGTTCGCGAGCGAAGTAGTAGGGCTGGATGCCCATCGCATCGATAAGACCCTTCACGACATCGATGAGCTGGTCACGAGGCACGTTCGCGCTGTCGACCTGGACGCGAACCCCTTCGGGAAGATCATCGGGCATACTCTGAATCGAATCGCCACTCTCGACGTGGGTCGCGTTCGGTAGCGACGGCCGGATCTGAACGTTGACACGCTTGCGGCCGACGGCGTCGGTCGCGACGACACCGACGTTGTACTCGTAGTAGGCCTCGCCGCTGTCGCCGTCTCGGGTGGCAATCTTTCCCTGCCAGTATTTCACCTTCTCCTCGTCGTGATTCAGACGCCATTCCGCACCGGCAGCCTCGAACGTCCCGATATCGTCGCCCTGTGAGACCATCGCCCCGTTCTCTTCCTCGTACGTGTCCTGCAGACAGCGATCGAACTCGGAGACGAACGCGAAGTACGGACTCATCCCGTGGTCGCGATCGGCGAACAGGAGGTGTGCCCCGATCTCGTGAATTCCCGGATCGATCGTCGACCCACACTCGATATCAGCCCGACGCGCGGCCTCCCAACGAGCACGTTCGGCACACTCGTGAGTCGACTCGCCACCAGCACCTTCGTAGGCCTCCTGACACCAGCGACACGCTGCATTGTCGACTTTGGCGGACTCTACCGAGACCGAGAATCGCTGGACGGTCTCGTAGCCGCCGGTCAATATGGCGTCGTCCGAGTCCGTCACGTCCCGTCACCCCCACGAACAGCGGCCAGCGCTCCACGGAGTCGAGGCTTCGCGCCGTCGGCGGCATCGATGACGGTGACGATCGAAGCGTTCCGGCGGACCAGCACGGTCTCGCTGGCGGCGTGATACCGGACTTCGTCGCCGTCGAGACCGTGCGGAACAGTGATCACCACTCCCTCGGACCAGGCGATTTGAGGACCGGCGGCCGACGAGTGATCGGCACGCTCTGCCCACCGGTCGTGCGCGTGATCGGTCACGTGGATGGGCGTCACGAGTCGTCACCTCCGTCGGTCGCGACGGCGCTCGTCTCGCCGCTCTCGGCGGCGCTGTCCGATTCGTCGAACAGATGCGGGTATCGCCCCCGAAGCGATCCGAACGCGCGATCTGACTGGAACGTGGCCCGATCCTCGGGATCGTCCACGTCCTCGCGGTCGGGGAACGTCGTCTCGACCGGTGGAAGGTCCCGCGGCCCGTCACGCTCGTCGACGCGCTCGTCGCGATCGCCGTGCAGTTCCAGCCACTCCTCACGCTGGTCGAGCCACTGGAGGATCTTCGCTCGTGGCTCTCGACCGTGTTCGCTGGCGATGATCTTCTCGGCTGCCTTCCAGGCCCAGACCCGTTCGAGCCGGTCGATGCCTTTGATGATCGAGCGAACGACCTGCCGTCGTTGCTTGTGGTTCAGCAGGTCCCAGTCGAGCCATCGGGCAGCCTCGTCTGCGAGGTCGTCGTCGAATCGCCGGCGCTGCCGCTGGGAACCGCCCTGATTCCGGGAGGGCATCCCTATCGCTCCTCCACCGTTGCAGCGCGTGGCTGCTCGATCTCTGCGGGATCGAAGAGACTGCCCCAGCTGATCTGGGCGTACTCCGATCGCGAACTCGCGGCGTCGATCCAGCTGTGAACCAGCGCGTCGACGGCCGTCGCCGGGATGATCTTGAGCGCGACCGCCGGCCGATCGACGGTGTCGCGACAGACCACGAAGAGGTACGCGCCGGCGCTGTCGAGCAGCGTCTCGTGCTGGCTCCGCCGGATCTTGAACCGCCCACGCCGGCCGTCGGCGTAGGTGCGGATCGTGCTCTTGATCTCGACGATCGAGCCGCGTTCGAGGAGACAAATCCCGACGAACGGGATCGTCTCCGACGGCGTGATCAGCGTCGTCGCGACGGCGTCGTAGTGCTCGGCGACTTCGTCGGGAACGAGCTGGAGGGCCGGGACGTGGTCAGTCGTGATCGTAATCTCGACACCGATCCCAGCGCGTTTGTTCGGCGCGAGCGAGGCGTCGAGGCTCATAGCCCCAGATCACTCCAGGAGTGGCCCGCGAGATGGGTCGCGTACTGCTCGAAGTCCTCGCCGCGTCGATCCCCACAGAGCGGGCAGACGATGATCGTGAGTTGTTCGCCCTGGCGCTTCTCGGCGGAGGTCTCGGCGATCACTGCGACCCCTCCCGGTCAGTAGCCGCGTCGACTGACCGATGATCTAAGTTTTGAACCGGAGATGAGCAACTCCAAGGAGAGCGTACAGTATTCCGAGCCCGGCGAACACAAGACCCTCGTCTAATATCCCCAGTACTGCCTGCAAGAGCCCGATTAAGATCATCGCAACCCCGATGAGTTGCATCTTTCTTACCTTCTTCATAGCATCTGTTTCGATCTCTATGAACATGATATGTACCGCCCGTGGACTGACCACCGTCGGCGACGACTGGCGTCACGTCGTAGCGATCCTGTAGGACCGCACGGTAGAACACGCGATCACTGTGATCGTCGACGGGATCGGCATCCTCTGGGTCGATCGCGAGGACGCTGGCGAAGTCACGCTCGGGAGTCGCTTTCCCGTCGTCGTCGAGGACGGCGTCCCAGTCGCGAACGTAGGCGCTGCAGCCGTCACAAGCGACATAGCAGACACGAACGGTCGGTTTGTCGCGATGCGGGCCGTCGACGATTTCGCCAGCGGTGTCGACACCCCACTGCAGCGAGACGCCGAGCTTGATCTGGACGGCGTAGTAGCGCTCCTGACCGTCGTCGGGAACCTCATGACGGGCATTGTCGGCCCATGTCGACGGGATACGGTGCGTCCGTTCAGGTTTGAACCGCCACTCTCGACCGACGGCAGTCGGCGAGTCGGCACGGGACATCTACGCGTCACCCCCTGCGACGCGGCGAGCGTCCTCGATCGTCGTCACGTCCTCCCGGCTGAGGATGTGCGTGACGCTACTGTACTCGGAACGCTCTGTCGTCTCGATGTTCTCTGTCGCGCCGCCCTGCTCGACAGAGCGGTGCAGCGTTTTCGACCACCGGCCGAACAGCAGATGCGTGACGTGGTCGGGGATCTCACCATCGGGGAAGCACAGCCCGCACAGGTCGAAGGTGCGTCGACGAGACGAGTCGACCCCGCAGCGCCGCCAGTGGCCTGACTTGTAGCAGGCCGACTCCTTCTTCGGCGGTGTCATGGGCGACACACCCCCTCGTCCAGCGCGGGGCATCGCTGGTTTGGTTCGTGAATGAAACCACCACAAAAGTTACAAATGAGCCGATTTTCGTGGTCGGGGCGGCTCATTGTGACCACCTCCCAGACCGGCCGCTAAGTGTCGGAGAACCCTGGAAAAAGGGTATATAGGTAGTGGGCCGGCGCGAATTCGAATCGCGGTTACGGCCACCCGAAGGCCGAAGGATACCAAGCTACCCCACCGGCCCGTGACGTAGCATCCCTAAAGTGGGAGAGGGCCGATTTAATGGTTGCGAATCGGGAGAGGGGTGGCTGTTCTCGCTCCTGTCGACTCAGCGGCCGGACTGAACACAAAATATTTACCGCAGTCGGGTTACTCACTATCTGAGTAACTATGACGATCTTCATCACTGGCGGCGATGGCTACCTCGGATGGCCGACCGCGCTCCGCATCGCGAACAGGACCGACGACCGTGTTATTCTCGTCGACAATTTCGGCCGACGTGAGTGGGTCGAGGAGGTCGGCGCGACGAGCGCAACGCCGGTCGCGAGCATCGACGAGCGGCTCGAAGCGGCCCGCGAGGTCCACGGCCTGACGAACCTCTCTTTCGTCGAGGGTGACCTCGTCGAGAAGTCCTTCGTCGACGAACTGCTCTCGGTGCACGAACCCGAGGTCGTCGTCCACACCGCCGCGCAGCCCTCGGCGCCCTACTCCCAGATCAACGGCGAACGGGCCAACTACACCCAGCACAACAACCTCCAGGCGACCCGGAACCTCCTGTGGGGTCTCGAAGCACACGACCTGACCGACACCCACTTCATCGAGACGACGACGACGGGCGTCTACGGTGCGCCGGAGTTCCCGATCCCCGAGGGTGGGGCGACGATGGAGAACGACGGCGAGCGCGACGACGTGCCGTTCCCGGCGATGGCTGGGAGCTGGTACCATCTCACAAAGAGCCACGACGCGGCCAACATGCGACTGGCCCACAAGCAGTTCGACATCCCGATCTCCGACGTTCGGACCGCGATCGTCTACGGCACCGAGACGGCCGAAACGCGCGACGACGACCGCCTCAAGACGCGGTTCGACTTCGATTACTACTTCGGGACCGTCGGTCACCGCTTCGCTGCCCAGGCCGTCGCCGGCTACCCGGTCACGGTCTACGGCAAAGGCGAGCAGCGCAAGCCGTTCATCAGCCTCGAAGATTCCGTCGAGGGCCTGGCACAGCTAGCCCTCGCCGATCCCGACGACCGACCGGACGATCTTACGGTCTACAATCAGGTGACCCGGGCCATCAGCATCGTCGAGATCGCAGAGACCATCGCCGAGGTCGGCAGCGAGTTCGATCTGGACGTTGCCGTCGAGCACTTCGAGAACCCGCGCGACGAGGACGAGACCCACAAGATGGAGATCGAGAACGACAACTACGACGACCTGATCGGCGGGCAAGACCAGACCTTCGAGGCGGGCGTGCGTGACATCTTCGAGACGCTGACCCGCTACGACGAGACGATCGTCGCCCACGAGGATCGATTCCTGCCGGGCGTACTGGAGGAGTGACGATGGACGTGCTGGTCACGGGTGCGTGTGGGTACATCGGGAGCGCACTGCTCCCGCTGTTGGGCGACGACGACCGCGTCGACCGTCTCGTCGTCCTCGACAATCTCACCGACGGTTCGCCACGCGCGCTCATGGGCTCGCTCGACGACGGACTCGACTTCCGACGGGGCGACGTGCGAGAGTACGGCGACGTCGAGAGCGCGATGCGCGACGTCGACCGCGTCGTCCACCTCGCTGCGATCACCGGTGCCGCCAGCACGCACGACCGGCGCGATGAGACGTTCGCCGTCAACTACGATGGGACCGAGAACGTCCTCACCGCGGCGGGCAAACTCGGCGTCGAACACGTCGTCTTCGCCTCCTCGTGTAACGTCTACGGACGGGCGACCAGCACCGACATCGACGAGACCGTCGACCCGGACCCGATCAACCCCTACGCCGAGTCGAAATTGGACTCGGAGACGCTGCTCGCGGAGTACTGCGACGAGTTCGACATGTCCGGCACGGCCCTGCGGATGGCGACGAACTTCGGCGACTCGCCCGGCGTACGCTTCAATCTCGTCGTCAACTACTTCGTGTTCCGCGCACTGACCGGGCGACCGCTGACCGTGTACGGCGATGGCTCGAACTGGCGGCCCTTCATCCACGTCGAGGACGCCGCGCGAGCCTACGCCGACGCCGTACTCCGTCCCGACGACTGGTCCGATCTGGTGTACAACGTCGGCACCAACGAACAGAACTACCAGATCGCGGACATCGCCGACATCGTCGCCGACGAAGTCGCGCCAGTCGACGTCACGTACCTCGAAGACGAACATCCCGGCCCGTCGTATCACGTCAACTTCGACCGCCTCGCGTCGACGGGCTTCGAAACACAGTGGACGCTCCGCGAGGGCGTCCGTGATCTTGCAGACCGATTCAAACATGACTGAAGCAATCGACACGCCCCACGTCGCCGTCACCGGTGCCGCGGGCTACATCGGCAGCCGCGTCGTTCACGACCTCCCGGAAGCACATCCCGACTGGGAGATCACCGCACTCGACAACTTCTATCTCGGCGACGTTCGTGCGGTTGGGGATGTCACGGTCGAACACGTCGATATCCGAAACCGGGATCGGCTGGAGGCGGCGCTGTCGGGGGCCGACGTGGTGTTGCATCTCGCTGCGATCTCCGGTGTCGACGACTGCGAGCAACAGCCGGATCTCGCCTACGAGGTCAACGTCGAAGGGACGAACAACGTCGCGTGGTTCTGCCGCAAGACCGGCGCGGCGCTCGCCTTCCCCTTCTCGATGGCCGTCATCGGCGATCCCCAGGAGTTCCCGATCACTGTCGATCATCCACGCGACCCACTGAACTGGTACGGCCGGACGAAACTGCTGAGCGAACGCGCGATCGAGGACTTCGCCGACGGCGCGTTCCCGGCACACCAGTTCATGATCTCGAATCTGTACGGGGAACACGAGATCGGCGGCGAGACGGTGTCGAAAGGGACCGTGATCAACTTCTTCGTGAACAAAGCGCTGGCCGGCGAGACGCTGACGGTGTACGAGCCGGGGACGCAATCGCGGAACTTCGTTCACGTCAAAGACGTGGCACAGGCGTACGTGAAGAGTGCCGAGCGGTTGCTCGAGCAGTTGCGCGACGGGGAGACCGGTGTGGAAAAATACGAGATTGCCAGCGATGAAGATCCGAGCGTGCAGAACGTCGCCGAGATGGTCCGCGATGTGACGATCGAGACCGGTGGATGGACGGTTGACGTGGAAATCGTCGACAACCCACGTGGTGACGACGAGACGCTGGTCGAGTCGTTCGCCGTGGATACGAGCACGGCCGCAGAGACGCTGGGATGGTCCACTCGGCGCGATGTCGTGTCCGCTGTCCGCGAGCGATTCGCCGAAGCGGTCGAGTGACGAGTTCGACACCAACCTTTAGAAGCGGCGATCGCTTTTTGAAGTACTACGTAGAGCAATAACGATGTCAGACCGCGATTCTCGATCGATGGCAACAGCATTTCTGCAAGCGATACGCGCCTCGCGGAGCTACGCGATCGGCACTACAGCACGGGAATGGGTCACAGAGAGCACCGTCGCAGCCTTCGTCTCAGACAGTAGGGGGCTACAGATCATCCTCCTATCGATCGTCGTGTTCAGCGCTGTTCGGATCGCGACGAGTTCACTCCACATCGGGGTGCGGTTTGCCAGTTTCGTCGCCCTGTTTGCGGTCGTTTCGAGACTCGTGTGGCCACTTGCCGATCCGACTGAGTGACTCCCACCATTTGTCGAGGACGGGTGCAGCGAAGACGACGAGCAGCAGTGTGAACGGAATGCGGTGGCGGATCGTCGTCCCGTAGTTCGAGTCGATCAATCCGTAGCCAAGCACCCCGCCCGCATAGAAGATCACTAGTGCCGTGGCGGTCGCACGGTCTATCGGGCGCGCCCGAAGCGATTGGTACGCTGCGACAGTAAGGACGACGAGAATCGGTAGCGAGCACAGCGCCAGTAGGTCAAAACCGGTGCGCACGTGAAATGGGAACGGCGCGTACTGGAAGTACACTGCACGCCCCGGGGCGGAAGCGAGCACGTCGAACCACGAGTCGTACGTGGCCCCGGGAAGGTACACCGCGCCGCCGACCTGACGAGCGAGCATCCGCCGTTCCAGCGCTTCGATCGTGTTCCGGGCCCGGAACACGAGGACGCCGACGAACCCGACTCCGCCGGCCAGGAGTGAGATCGAACCGAGCGGTACCTGTCGACGTGACACCCAGTCCAGCGTACGGACACCGAGACCGGCGACGGCGGCGAGCAGACAGAGCAAGAACAGCTCGGTTCGGAGCCAGCCAGTCAGTCCCAGCAGCGGGACCGCGAGGACGAACGGTCGCAGATCCGCTCGCTCGATGCCGTCGACGAGTAGCGCCAGTGTCGAGATTGCCAACAGTACCGCCAGGGCGTCCCGCATCGGGACAGTGAGGAACAGGAATGGGAGCGGCAAGAACAGGCTCGTCACGACGACGCCGGCGTCTCGCTTCAATTCGGGGTACACTCGCTGAGCAAGTGCTGCCAGCGGGATCGCAGTCACCACCGCAAGCAAGCCGTTGACCAGCGCGACGTTCGTCTTGTCGACGCCAAACATCGCGTAGACGACTGCCTGGAACGCACCGAACGAGACGACCGTCGCGGGGTCGGCTGGCGTCCCGCCCGCGAGATAGGTCAGAGCGGTCTTGTGGAACCAATCGGCGTCCCACCCGTAGGGAAGCCGCGGCAGGACGATCGTTGCGACGAAGACGTGCCCGGCCAGCGCGACGCCGCCTGCACGAGTGAAAACCGGATCGTCGTACCGACGAACGACGAACGCGAACACCGTGACGACGACGAAGGCTGTGGCGAGCATAGTCAGTAGCTGTCAGAGACGACACCGCTGTTACGAAGTCTGTCGTACCACGTCGCGAACACGTAGACGCTCCAGAGGAACTTCCCGTGTTCCCCGCCGTGGCAGTGGTCGTCGTACACGTCGAGTACTGCGCTCGTATCGAGGAACGCCGCGGGGACGGTACGGACGAGGTCGCGGAACTCGTCTGCGAGATCCGCAACGAGCCAGCGGCCGATCGGCATGTCGAACCCCTGCTTCTCGCGCTGGCGGATCTCCGGCGGCAGTACATCGCTGAATGCTCGCTTGAGCACACGCTTTCGTTCTCTCCCGGTCAGCTTGTATCGCCGTGGCAGACCGAACGCATCCTCGAACACCTTCGTATCGAGGAACGGGACCCGCACTTCGAGGCTGTGGAACATACTCGCCCGGTCGACTTTGTGGAGTATCTGGCTGGGAAGCCCGTACCGCGTATCGACTGCCTGCATACGTGTCAGTGGGTCTCGGCGGTCCTCTGGGAGCCACGCTGTCGCGTCGCTGTGTGCCGCCGTCAGGTCTTCTCGGCCGGCCGCGACTGCATCGACAGTCACTGCGCCGGCCGCCCTGTCATCCGGGAGACGGACCCACTCGAAGTGACGGTCGGGAACAGTTTCGATTCCGCCACGGGTAAACACCTGTAGTTGTCGAACGAACTCGCCGGACGACGACGCTCGCGATGCTGGCAAGCGCGCCACTGACGGCTCGATAAGACGTTCTCGAACTGCATGGGGCACTGCTCGGTAGTACTTCGAGAGGTACTCTCCACGGTATTTGTCGTAGCCGGCGAACAGTTCGTCGGCACCATCGCCCGACAGCGCCACCGTGACGGCGTCGCTGGTCTCGCGAGCGACGACCGAGGTCGGGATCAGCGACGGGTCGGCGAAGGGTTCGCCGAGACGAGACAGTACGTTCGGGACCGTCTCGCGGAGATCGTCCGGCGTTACCGTGTACACCGTGTGGTCGGTCCCGTGGTAATCGGCGACCGCTTCAGCGGCCCAGCATTCGTCGAACATCGCGTCCTCGAAGCCGACGGTGAAGGTCTCGACGGGTTCGTCGAGCAGCGACGCCATCACGCCGACGACGATACTTGAATCGAGCCCGCCGCTCAGGAACGCCCCCAGCGGCACGTCGCTCACCAGCCGTCGCTCGACGGCGTCCTCGACACGCGCTCGGAGTGTGTCGGCCGCTACGTCGAGATCCGGCGCTGTCGCAGATACGTCCGGCTGGTAGTATCGGGTGCGGGTGGTTTCCGCGGCCGTGATCGACACTCGTTCGCCCGGTCGGACCTTCCAGGCGTTTCGGAAGGCTGTCCGCGGGGCTGGCACGAACCCATTGGCGAAGTACGACGCAATCGCTCGCTCGTCGAGGCCGCCGTGGTCGTAGCCCGCCGAAAGCAGTGTCGAGAGCTCCGAGGCGAACGCGACTTCCGCGTCGGTTTCGAGGACGACGAGCGGCTTGATCCCCATTGGATCTCGTGCCAGCAGCAGTCGCTCGCGGTCAGCGTCCCAGAGGGCGAACGCGAACATGCCGTCGATCGATCCGACCAATTCCGGGCCGTCCTCCTCGTAGAGATGGACCAGCACTTCGGTGTCGCTCTCGGTGGTGAACTCGTGGCCTCGACGCCGCAACCGGTCACGCAGTTCGCGGTAGTTGTAAATCTCGCCGTTAAAGATCACGACGATGGAGCCGTCTTCGTTCGTTATCGGCTGGGCACCGCCCTCTGGATCGATGATCGATAGCCGTCTGTGTGCAAGGCCGACCGGCCCGTCCAAGTAGGTACTCGCGTCGTCCGGGCCGCGGTGGGAGTGACAGTCGTTCATCGCCGCCAACGCCTCGGGATTGGGTGCCCGGTCACGTGCGAAGAGGCCGGCTATCCCACACATCGCGTCACCGAGGCCTCGACGGAGTATCGGTTTGCCGCACAGTCGGTGGCAGTACACCCAGCATCTGTTCCGTAGTTACTTGGGCTGTCGATTAAGCGTGTCGCCGAGTAGCTCACGATAGAGCGCCAGATACTCTCGTGCGGTCACCGCCACATCGAAGTGCTCCTCCGCGTGGGCGACGGCCGCCGCTCCGAGGGTGTCTGCGGTGTCACCGTCTACGATCCAACACATCGCGTCTGCCAGGGCACGTTCGTCGCCCGGCGGGACGACCGGGGAGTCCACGACGACGCCCTCGACACCGGCGATGTCGGTCACGATGGGTGCCACTCCTGCCGCCATCGCTTCGAGGAGGGTCACGGGCAGTCCCTCCTGGATCGACGAGAGGACGAAGATGTCGGCCCATGCGTAGTACGCTTCGACCGACGCTACGTGGCCTGTCAGTGTGACGTGGTCGGCGAGCCCACGCTGGGCGACGAGCGATTCGAGCTGGTCGAACAGCGGGCCGTCGCCGACGAGACAGAGGTGGCTGTCTGGATACGTCTCGACGACACGGCTCATCGCAGCGATCAGCACGTCATGTGCCTTCGGCGGAACACAGCGCCCAACCGAGAGGAATCTGGGGCCGTCCGTCGCCGGCCCTACGTCGTCAGAATCGTGGTGATTGACGGCCTCTCGGAACGCAGTCACGTCGATCCCGTTGTAGATCGTCCGCCAGTCTGGCTCGTCGGTCGCCCCAAAGGCGTCCCTGACACCGGGCGAGACGGCGACCGTCACGTCGTCGAGCGGCCGCGTCACTCGCTCCAGCCCGCCGGTCACCCGTCGGTAGGTCTCGGGCACAGAATGTTGCGTGCTGAGGACGGCGTCGACGCCGACGACACGACCGACGACCCGCCCCAGTGTCTGTGCGTAGGGGAGGTGTGCGTGCAGCAGGTCCACATCGTCAAGCACCGCTGCCAGTCGGAACGGGAGCCGCGGATCGAGCTTCGAGGAATCGAGGCCCACGACGGTCGCACCGGCTGCCCGAAGGCGATCAGCCAGGGCGTCCTCGGGTTCGACGTGGCAGACGGTCATGTCGATGTCCGCTCCGCTCATCCCTTCGACGAGTCGGGCGACCTGCATCTCTGCGCCTGCTCGCGTCAGCGAATTGATGAGGAGACAGACGTGCATCTGCCACCTCTCCGTCGGCGTGGACAAAGAGTATTTCCCGACGTTCGTCCAACACTGTCCAATGAGCGACAGTGGCCGCGTCGCAGTCGTCGGCTTCGACGCGCTCGATTTCCGCTACCTCGATGCGTTCGCCGATCGGCTGCCCAATTTCCGTGCTGTTCGGGACCGCGGGGTCGAGGCACCGCTCGCGTCAACGTTTCCGCCGTGGACCGGCAGCGCCTGGCCGTCGCTATACACCGGGTGCCCGCCGGACGACCACGGCGTCTTCGATTTCTTCAGCCATCAGGACTGCTATCCAGACGCGGCACCGCTGGTCGCCCGGGACGACGTCCGGGCTCCCGCTCTCTGGAACTACTGTACGGAACTCGGTGACCGATCAGTCGTGGTGAACGTCCCGATCACTCACCCTGCCGAGACACTCGATGGCGTCCTCGTGCCGGGGTACCTCGCTCCGGAGTCGGCCGATGGCTACCCAGCGGGCGTGCGATCGGAGCTCGACGACGCACTCGGTCGCGAGTACCGAATCTACGCCGACCGCGAACTCGACGTGGGCGAGCAGCGAACGCTGGAAAGTTACGTCGACCTCGTCGAGATGCGTCGCGACGCCGCGGCGTACTTGCTGGCAGAGCGGGAGTGGGACTTCGCGTTCGTCCAGGTACAAAAGACAGACACGGTGGTCCACGACTTCGACGATGATGAGGCGTTCCGTCGGGTCTACGAGGCGGCCGACGAGGTACTGGGTGCTGTTCGAGCGCAGTTGACGCCCGAGGACACGCTGTTGGTCTGTTCTGATCACGGCATCGGCCCGACCGACGGCTACACGATCTACGTCAACGAGCTTCTGAGCGAGGCGGGGCTGCTCTCGACTACCAGCGGCAACACTGTCCCGGCACTGGGCGACCGGAAAGCGGACCTCGTCGCTCCCGACGATTCGAGTGGCGTGACTGCGTCGCTCCCCCACCGGACAGTCACTCGTCTTGCCAGTGTCGGCGAACGTGTCGGACTGACGCCGTCTCGCGTCCACGGGGCAGCCGCGACGCTCGGCCTCGGCGAGACACTGGCGTCGTTGCTCCCCGAGGCGACGAAAGCAGCGATGAGTGATGGGGTCGACTGGGCACAGTCACAGGCGTACTGCCGGAGTGCGCCAGAGCTCGGGGTTCGATTGAACGTTCGGGGCCGGGAGCCTGCGGGCGTCGTCGACCCAGACGATTACGAGCGCGTTCGTGACCACGTGATCGAAGTCCTCAACGGTGCCAGCACGCCGGATGGCGAACCGGCCTTCGAAGCAATCGAACCACGCGAAGCGTACTACGGTGGGCCGTACACGGAACTGGCCTGCGACGTGTTGGTCGTCCCTTCGGACATGAACAACACGCTGTCGACACGCCTGTACGGCGACACCTACGCTGCGGTAGATCACCACGACCACAAGACCACCGGCGTGTTCTTGGCGACGGGAGCTCAGATTTCGGAGACAGTGGCGGATCTCTCGGTGCTCGACGTGGCACCGATCGTGATGCACACACTGGGCCACGCCGTCCCCCAGCGAATGGCTGGGACAGTGCCATCACAACTGGTCGACGGGCCGGTCGAACGCACCGACTACGGGACAGTGCCGTACGCGGCTGGCGACGGCGCGGCTGCCGGTACGGCCGTGACGGAACGACTCGAAGATCTCGGTTATCGTTGATCTTGGACCCGGTCTGGATCAGCGCCGACGTGGTCAGCGAGCGAGCGGGCAGTGCGGGCGAGGCCGTCATCGAGCGTGACCGTCGGCTCCCAGTCGAGAGAGCGGCGCGCTTTCGTGAGGTCCGGACAGCGTCGCTTCGGGTCGTCTTCCGGTAACGACTCGTAGACCACCTCGGCGTCCGTCTCGACGACCCGTCTGATCCGGGTCGCCAGTTCGTTGATCGTCACTTCGTTGTCCTTACCGACGTTGACCACGTCTCCCTTCAGGCTCTCGGCGTCCATCACGCTGCGCAGTCCGGCGACGGTGTCCGTGACGTAACAGAAGCTTCGCGTCTGCGTCCCATCGCCGTAGATCGTGATGTCCTCGTCACGCAGCACCTGCGAGAGGAACGTCGGGACGACACGCCCGTCCGACGGACGCATCCGCGGCCCGTAGGTGTTGAAGATCCGCGCCGTCCGAACGTCGAGATCGTACTTTTTGAGGTACGCGACCGTCAGCGTCTCACCGAACCGTTTCGACTCGTCGTAACAGCCCCGCGGCCCCCTGATGTTGACGTTGCCGGTGTACGTTTCGGGCTGCGGGGTGACCTCTGGGTCGCCGTACACCTCACTGGTGCTCGCGTACAGCATCCGGGCGTCACACTCGCGGGCGTGATCGAGGAGGTAGCGCGTCCCTTCGGTGTTTGTCAGTGCGATCTGGACGGGAAACTCGGTGAAGTCGTCGGGCGACGCACGCGACGCCAGGTGGTAGATGCGGTCTACTTCGGGCAGTTCCGGGTTCGTCCGGATGTCTGCCACGACGACGCTGAAGCGCTCCTCACCGCGGAGATGCTCGACGTTCGACTCCCGGCCGCTCCCGAAGTTGTCGACACAGACGACTTCCTTCCCGGCGTCGAGCAACGCGTCACAGAGGTGGCTCCCGAGGAAGCCACCACCGCCTGCGACGATTGCCGATTCAGTCATGCGCTCTCTCCACTCGCCGATCTCGGTAGGAACGGATTACTCGGCATAATGGCTAAGTACATATACTTGTTAGTGACCACAATGGCTCTGAAGTACTTGATTACTGGTGGTGAAGGTTTTATAGGCTATCATCTCTCTCGAAAACTCGCCGATGCTGGGAACGCCGTTCTGACCTACGACGCACAGAACCACTATCTACCCTCGGCAGAGACGTACTGGCACACCTACTCACAGTATCGATCGGATGAACTGGACGAACTCGACGGCGTCGAGCGGGTCCGCGGTGACGTGACGAATCGAGGCCGATTGCGAGAGACGATCGAGTCGTTCGATCCGGACGTAATCGTTCACCTGGCCGCTCTGCCGCTGGCGACGGTCGCCGACGACGACCCAGAGATCGCCCAGCGTGACATCTTCGATACGATATACACGCTGTTAGACACTGTCAGAGCGGCAACGGTCGAACTCGATCGACTCGTCTACATCTCTTCGAGTATGGTCTACGGACACTTCGAAAAAGACGACGACGGCGAAGTCATCCCCGCCAGTGAGGAGTCACGATGTGAACCGACGAACGTCTACGGGAGCCTAAAACTTGCGGGAGAACAGGTCGTCAAGGCCTTCGAAGAACAGTTCGACATCTCTTATACTACGATCCGTCCATCGGCCGTCTACGGACCGACCGACTGCAACAGGCGAGTGAGCGAAATCTTCGTCACGGAAGCACTGAAAGGCAATCGACTCCGACTTGACAACGGCGGCACGCAGGAACTCGATTTCACGTACGTCGGAGATCTCGTCGACGGTATCGCGCTGGCCGCGACCGCCGACGTGGCCGTAAACGAAACGTACAACCTAACACGTGGCGAGGGACGGACGATCCGAGAACTGGCGAGTGTGATCAAGCAGTACGTTCCCGGCGTCGAAACCTATGAGTACGATAATCCCACCGGGCGGCCTCGACGCGGGCAACTCGACATCTCGAAGGCCAGGGAACAGCTGGGCTACGAACCGACGTACTCGCTCGAACGGGGAATGAAAACCTACGTCGAGTTCGTCCGATCACAGGGAGTGGGTGAGTGAGATGCAGGGTGGGTGGAGACGATGACCGATCGCGACGACCTCTGGCTGTTCAAATCGCACATCGACGGTGACGATATCGACGCCGTCACCGAGGTGCTCGAACGAGGGACGTGGGTGGCGAAAGGCGACGAGATCGACGCGTTCGAACGACACATCGCCGATCGAACCGGTACCGAGTACGCGACTGCACTGAACTCGGGGACCTCTGCGCTGTACGCAGTCTTCGAGTGTCTCGGCGTCCGTGGGCGGGAGGTGATCGTCCCCTCCTTTACTTTCCCGGCAACGGCCAACGCCGTCGTCGCTGCAGGTGGCGATCCGGTGTTCGCCGACATCGAACCGGATTCGCTGGGGCTCGATCCAGACGACGTGGCCCGAAAGATCACCGACCGGACCGCTGCGATCGTCCCGATCCACTTCGCCGGCGATGTCTGTGCGGAGATCGACGCGCTCAGTGCACTCGCCGACGACCACGACATCGCGCTGATCGAGGATGCGGCCCACTCACTTGGTGCGACTCTCGACGGTCGGCCGGTCGGTTCCTTCGGTGATGCGGCGACGTTCAGCTTCGCATTCAACAAACTGTTAACGACCGGTGAAGGCGGCATGGTCGTGACGGATTCTTCGGAGCTGAAGGCTGACCTCGATCTGTTCCGTTCACAAGGCAAATCGAGCGACGGAGCGTTCGTCACGTGGGGTCACAACCTGATGCCGTCGTCGTTTACTGCGGCGCTCGGCTGTTCACAGGCGGAGAAACTCGATTGGATGATCGAGCGTCGCCGGGAGATGGCTGCCTATCTCAACGACCAGCTGGCCGGCGTCGACCGGGTCCAGTGTCCGGTGTTTCCACCCGAGCGCGACAGCGTGTATCAACTCTACAACGTCCGGCTCGACGACCCTGAGACACGGGACGGTCTCGCGGATTTCCTCGCAGACCGCGGGATTCCGACACGTGTGACCTACGACCCGGTCCATCTCACTCCCTACTACACCGAGGAGTGGGGTTGGCAACCGGGTGACTTCCCGGTGACCGAGCGAGTCTCGGATCGCATCCTCACGCTCCCGTTTCACCTGGACCTCGACGAGTCGAACCTGGACCGAATCTCGACTGCCATCCGCGAATACTTCGGTTACGACAGGCCATGAGCGCCGACGCCTACACCAGTAGTCGAGGATGACATAGAGATGTTCGAACCGTACACACCAAGAAATTTTGTCAGGGCGCTGAGTAATCCGGCGCTGGTCAAGCGCCACTGTAGGCATCGGTTGTACGATCTCAACAACTGGTACTTCCTCAGGCGACACGGGACCGGCATCGATTACATGGCAGAGGACTGGGACACGCTGCTCGTCCTCGATGCCTGTCGATACGACGCGTTCCTCGATCGCAACTGGCTCGATGGGCACACCGAGTCCCGGATCGCACCCTCGTCAACGAGTCCGCAGTTCATCGACGCGACCTTTAGCGGTGGTCCCTATCACGATACGGTGTACGTCTCTGCCAATCCGTTCGTCGAACGGATCGAGGAAGGGTTACTTCACGCCAGACATCACCTCGTCGACGAGTGGGACGAGGAACTGAAGACTGTGCCACCGGAGGCCGTCGCCGATGCGGCCAGACGCGCCCACGAGCGCTATCCGAACAAGCGTCTGGTCGTCCACTTCATGCAACCGCACAAACCGTATCTCGGGCCGATGGGCGACCGGTTTCGAGACCTCGATATCGTCTCGAACGTCGGCTTCGAACCCTCGATCACCGACGGGACTGACGACAGCGACGGCGATGGAAATCTCTGGGACGCCGCACGGCGACCCGATTCGCCGGTATCACGAGACGACATCCGGCAGGCGTACGACGAGTCGTTGGACATCGTGCTCGAACACGTCGAAGCACTCCTTCCAGATCTCGACGGTAAGACCGTCGTCTCGGCGGACCACGGCGAGTTACTCGGCGACCGGGTAACGCCGCTGACGAAACGCGAGTACAGTCACTTCAACTGGATCTACTGCACCGAACTCCGGAAGGTGCCGTGGTTCGTCGTCGAGGGCGATGGACGGCGTGAGATCGTCAGCGACCCTCCGGTCGGCGAGACTGACGTGGCCGACGACGTGGTCAACGACCGACTGGCAGCACTGGGGTACAGAGAGCGAATCGAATAACGAGCAGCACGTTTTTTGTACGGGGTGGTGGTGGATCAACCAGTAGCATGGAGTCTTCCCAGATCACCTGCGCGAACTGCGGTGCCACCATCGAGGCCGAATGGGAGTTCTGTCCCGAGTGTGGAATCGAGGCGAAGGCGGCGGCGACGTTCTCGTATCCGATCGACGACAAGGAGAGTGACTGGTACGACGACTACTCGGCGAACTTCACGGACCCGTGGATCACGAAGTGGCTCTCGGTCTGGTACCGGGCACGCGAACCGATCCGGCGATCCGATGTCGAGTCCGTCGTCGAGTTCGGCCCCGGTCGCGGGATCACCGGCGCGCTGATCGAACACTTCGAACTCGACTACACGAGCGTCGATGTCGACGCAGTCCACTACCGCCCGGACGTACAGGCGAACATTCTGGCGTACGATCCGGATCGAACCTTCGATATGGTGTGTGGGTTCCAGATGCTCCAGCACGTCCCGCTCGACGAACTCGCCCCTCGGCTGGAGCGGTTCGCCGAGCTCGCCGAGCGGTACGTGTACGTTTCTGTCCCGTACAGCGGCCGCTGGATCGGCGGCCTGACGAACGCGAACGCGCCCGGGATGCACTTCAACAGACCGTTCTGCCGGACGTGGACACGGATCGATCGACCCGATCGGGATGTCGAAGCGCTCAAAGAGCGACCGGATTCACACTCGCCACACTACTGGGAGGTCGGCGACGAGGGACTCGACAGGGCCGACTTTCGCGACCGGCTCCGAGACGCCGGCCTCTCGGTCCGTGAGGAGTTTCACAATCCGGTCCACCCGTATCACCTCTTTTATCTCGCGACAGTCCCCGATCGGTAGTCCGCGACGAGTTCGGTGTACAGCGACTCGTACTGGTCCGTGATCCGGTCCCACGTATAGGCGTTCTCGACTGTCTCGACGCCGTTCTCGACCAGACGCTGGCGGAGTGCCGGCGAATCACGGACCCGAGTCATCTGGGTCGCGAGGCTCCCCGGGTCGCCGCGCGCGGCCTGCAACGCGTCGTGATCGTGTTCGGTGACGTTCCTGCTACCGGCGGCATCGGTCGTGATCAGCGGCGTCTCTGCCGCCATCGCCTCGATGTTGACGAACCCGAACGTCTCCATGAGCGAGGGGAACACCGTCGCGTCGGTCGCCTTGTAGAGTCTGATCACGTCGGCGGGTGGGAGACGGTAGACGGCACCGTCCGCCGTCGGTTCGACTTCGCCGGGGAAGTACACGCGGTCGGCGATCCCGAGCTCGCGCGCCTGTTGGGCCAGCGGGTCGGTGTCCTGGCCGACGAAGACGACACAGCACTCCTCGTCGCGCTCGTCGAGCAGGGCGGTGGCTTCGACGAGCGTCGGGAACCCCTTCTTCGGGTGGTTCCGACCGACCGTGAGGAACGCGAACGTGTCCTGTGGGATCCCGAAACGGTCCCGGACCGACGCTTCGTCGGCCTTCACCCCTCGGAACCGTTCGATATCGACCGCACAGCCGATCACCTCGACGGTCGACTCGTCCATGCCGGCGGCGACGCAGTCCGGGACGACCGACTCGGTCAGCGCGATCATCCGGTCGCACTTGGTCGCGTACTCCCTGATGAACCGATCGTATGCCGGGTCGAGACGGACGCCGTAGTCGATCGCTTCGAACGTCTGGATGTCCTCGCCGCCGGTGCGGACGACGACCGGGACATCGTGTTTCTCGCCGAAGTTCGCGAGCAACGCGCCGGTCGGGTACGCCCCGAACGTCTGCCAGAGATCGATGTCGTACAGCTTCGTGACGGCTCGAAAGTACGCGTTTTGTGCGGCCAGAAAGCCGGGCCACTCGTGGATCGCACTGTACTGTTTCGGAGGAAGTGGCCGGATCGGGTAGGGAAACTTCTCACGGTCCGAGCGGAGGCGGCGCCAGTGGTCGAACGAGGGGAACACGAGAACGCGATGCCCACGTTTGCGGAGCTGGACGGCGAGGTTGTGGAGCGTGATCTGCGTGCCGCCGATGTCGGGAAAGAAAGACGAGGTGGCGATTGCGATAGTCAGCGACTCGTCTGTGGGACTCATCCGGATAGCTTGTACCGATTGTAACAGCGTCGTCAGGTATATCTCTCACGGTTCGCTACATCGCGGTGAGCACTGACCAGATGACCGTCCCACGCGTCTGCTTCGTCGCACTGCCACTGTACGGCTATGTCAGGCCGGATCAGGCGGAGACGCCGGGCGGTGCGGAACGGCAGCTACACCTTCTCACGCGGCGACTCTCTGACGATTTCGACGTCCACGCCGTCGTCGGCGACTATGGCCAGCCACTCCGCGAGTCGATCGACGGTGTCGATTACCACCGGGCATACACACCTGACCCAGACGCCGGAGTTGCCGACCAACCTAAACGATTTGTCGCTCTCGCTCGGGCGATGATGCGAGCCGATTCCGACGTGTACGTTTACCGCGGCCATCCGCGGAAGGCCGCCGTCGTCGCGACCGTCGCGAGGCTGCTGGGCCGTGACTGGGTGTACAATGTGGCTAACGATACGAACGTCACCGAGCAGCGGGATGGATTGGGTGCGCCACGCAGGTGGCTGTTCGATCGCGGTATCGAGCGTGCTAGTGCCGTGATCGCCCAAACGCCCAAGCAGCGGTCACTGGTGGCCGAGCAGTACGGCGTCTCGGTGACGGTCGTCCCCAACGGCTATCCTCCGGTCCCAGAGACGGAACGGCTGGACTACGACGAACGAACGTTCGTACTCTGGGTCGGACGGACCGACGCCGATCAGAAGCGGCCGCACATCTATCTCGACCTGGCCGAGCGTCTTCCCGACCACGAGTTCGTCATGCTGGCGCTCGAAGGCGAGGACCCGGACTACCACGACCGCATCACTGACCGTGCAGCGAGT
The DNA here is from genome assembly GCF_058933345.1 of Halomicrobium sp. HArcht3-1. Lineage (NCBI taxonomy): Archaea > Methanobacteriati > Methanobacteriota > Halobacteria > Halobacteriales > Haloarculaceae > Halomicrobium > Halomicrobium sp. HArcht3-1. The sequence goes on from NZ_JBZYDM010000012.1 coordinate 52,166, forward strand.
CTCGACAACGTTCGTTTCCCCGGTGCGGTTCACCCTGACGCAGTCCACGACTACTACAAGAGGGCAATGCTGCTCGTCAACACCTCTGCCTACGAGGGCTTTCCGAATACGTTCCTCGAAGCGGGACGGTACGGGACGCCGGTCGTCAGCCTCGACATCGATCCCGGCCGGTTCTACGAGGAGACCGATGGGTTCGCGTCTGGATCGTTCGCGACATTGGTCTCACTCGTCGACCGCTACGCGACCGACGCCCCGGTCCGTCGAGACGCCGGCCGGCGTGCGCTCGCGACGTTCGACGAGCGGTACAGGATCGACGCCGTCACCGACCAGTACGCCACCGTCCTCAGGTCGGTCTAACTGGTCATCCGGCCGGTCACCATCTCGACGAACCTGTCGACGAAGCTTCTGCGTGCCGATTCCCCGACGAGATACCGGCGGTAGCGTTCCTGTGCGGTGCGGGCGATCGCACGTCGTCGTTCGTTGTCAGCGAGTGTCGCTTCGATGGTTTCGGCCAGTTCCGTGAGGTCCCAGTCGACGGCGACCATCGTCTCGCCGGCCTCGTACACCGGCGGCCAGGTCTCGACGTGGTCCATCCGTGGTTTGACGAGTGTCGCACCTGCGAGGAACCCCTCGAAATCCCGATAGCACGGTTCCCCCCAGCCAAACGGCGAGACGACGAGACGAGCGTCTCGAAGCTCCTGCCAGTAGGCTCGCCGTCCGACGAACTCGGTGTCTGCATACTCGTCTACGATCTCGGCTGCACGCTTGCGCTGGAACGTGACCGTCGCACGGTCGTACTCCGTCGCAAATCGACCCGACACGTCGGTCGACCGCTCGGCGTCGGGTGCGGTCCAGTGACCCGACCGGCAAAAGTACCGCTCCCAGGGGAGCCGTGAAACCGCCTCCGGCGGGAGGACCTTCGAGAGCCGATACGTCACCGGCATCCACGGCGAGTAGTCGACGAGACCGAAATTCCACGAGACCCGCAGTTTCGACAGTGCGTTCTCGTCGATGGGGTCCATCCTGGACTCGTCGTCGTCGGTAATGCCGTACGTCTCGTGGTAGTAGTCGGTAAAGAGCCGGTGTCCGTACAGCGGCCGAGTGTACTCACTGCGGTCGGCCAGGAGTTGGCTCTTGTAGTAGCCGTCGACGAATGGTAGGACGGCTGTTTGTAGGTGGCCAGTGCTGTCGGAGTTGTCGACCCATAGTAGCCGCTGTACATCGTCGTCGAATCGCGAAAGCGCGTCAGGAACTATCTGTTTGCCGTCCCACGCGTCGAGGTAGTATTTGCTGTCGACGATGAGCACGTCAGTCGGTGTCGCCGCTACGTCGTCGTCACAGAGCCTGAGATCGAACCCCCGTCGCTCGATGTCCGAGCGATAGCGCAGTATCGGAAACAGGAACGCTCGGCCGTTCAACGTCGTGATTCCGTCCGTCAGGACGGTCACCTCCGTCATCGCTGCGAGCTACAGTTGGCACCCAGTTAACTCATTGGGCTCACGTGCCAACACAAATCCCGATGCTCCAGTGGCGACCGGTGACCGCTTGCCAGCCGAATCCGACGTTGCCGTCGACCGCACACCGCCACCGGCCGTCGACGTGGTGGGCATCGAGGTGGTGCATACAGCCACTGTTCCAGCCCAGTCCTCCCGCCGGTTCGAGAACGGGTGACCACTCTGTCTCCGCGTCTCGATAGCGACGTTCGGACACCGTCGCTCGGTAGGCTCGTAGCTGTTGTCCGTATCGTTCAGTCGAGTCCTGCAAGAACAGATAGACAGTCTCGCGCTCGTCGTCGACGATGGGACGCCCACCCGGTCGATAGGCCGCTCGGTCGCTCACGATTGGGTTCTTCGGATGGGGATGCCACGTCCCGCCCACAAGCCGATCCGCGTAGTAACATCTCATCGCCTCGTCAGTCTCGTCGGCGACGAACAGCCACCATCGGCTGTCGTGTCTGAAGACGACAGGATCGTGGGCCGCGTACGCCGGTGTGAGCAGGTCCGCGACGGGCTTCCACTCTGTCGGGAACGCCGTCGCTCGATAGAGCGTGACACGGCTCCCTCCCGGCGGGTCCTGATCTGGCAGCATGTAGTACGACCCTTCGCACTCGAAGATGTAGGGGAAGGCAAGGTGAAAACCCATGTCGAGGACAACTCGGTCGTAGGCCCACTGTCGACCGTCGGTGCTCGTCGCGTGACCGATCACTGCCGGTGGATCGCGATCGCTGTTTGCGACCTCGAAAAAAAGGTGCCACTCGTTGTCGACCCGAATGATGAACGGGTCGGCGACGAATTCTACCGCGCCGTAATCGGTCACGTCGTGGGCCGTCAACACGGGGTTCTCTGCGGCCGGATCGGGAACGACGGCCGTCGGGATCCCCTCCGGCGCTGTCTCGGCTTCGGGACCGCCACCACTGCGGTCGGTACCAACACGACGAGTCCGCTCGGTGAGGTGAGCCAACTTCGCGGGGAGCCCGCGATGAAGTACTTCGCCGGCCGTCCAGGCGAGTCGGTCAACGTAGGGCAACGACCGTAGGAACGGGCGGATTTTCCGAGCCACAGTCGTCACTCGCACCACCGCCATATGTCGTTTTCTCTCGATATGACGGACGAATTTAAATACCTCCCTCTCCCTACCACCGGTACGATGGGTGAGATCCCGGGTGGCTACTGGCGACTCCTTTCGCACGATCCCGGCCCACGCCGTGTCGATGCCGACGGAACGACGGCGTACGTGTTCGGCACACCGATCGTGACCGAGGGCACGCTCTCGGCGCTCCTGTCGGCGTCTCCTCCACAGATCGCCACCAGCCTCGATGGGGAGTTTCTCCTCGTACTCGACCGCGGCAGCGAGGTGGTCGTCGTCACTGACCGCTACGGGTCGATCCCATGTTTTTATGCGGTACTGGACGACGAGGTGGTGCTCGCTCGTGACTACGTGTTGCTGTGGGATGCCCTCCGAACGCGGGGCGAACTCGTCGTCGACACCACCGCGTTCTACGAGTTCTTCCGCTTGCAACGGCTGATTGGCGACCGGACCTTCGAGGAGCGAAGCGTCGCTGTCCCACCGGCGAGCGCTCTCCGATTCTCGTCCGACTGCTCCACGCCGGAACGTCGGCGGTACTGGCATCCCGATCCCCAGAAACGCGACCTGTCGCCGAGAGAGTGGGGCCATCGGCTCGCCACACGACTTCGGACTGCAATCGACCGCCGGACTCGTCCCGGTGGGGACTACGCCCTCCTCTTGAGTGGCGGGCTCGATTCCCGAGCGCTGCTTGGGGCGTTTCCCGACGACCGAACGCCGACCTGCGTGACGGTCGCCCACGAACGGAACAACGAGGTCGAGGTAGCTACACAGCTTGCCGCCGCCGCCGACGCGGAGCACGTCTTCGTCGAGCGCGACGCCGACTTCTACGAGTCGAACCTTGCGCGCGCCGTCCGCGTCGGCGGCGGAATGTACGCCTTCGACCACGCCCACTTCTTCGGACTCGCAGACCGCCTCGACTACGACGGTGTATTTCACGGCCACGGACTCGACTACCTCTTTCAGGGGATGTACCTGCCGACGTGGCGGCCGTCGGTCGCTGGCCATCCAACCTACGTCGAGCGGCTCCCAGACCCACCGGACGACGTACCTACGTCGTATCTCGCCGACGTAAGCTACCAGTTGACCGACGACACGCCTGCTGAGGTGGTGCATCCCGACCGACGACAGACACTCGACGACCGCGTCGAGTCGTCGCTCCGCCGTGTGCTCGCCGATGCACCGAGCGGGATCGACGGCTTCGATGCCTGGGACTACCTGCACGTGAGCCACCAGTTCCGCCATTACACGCATCTCAACGTCCTCTCGATGACGGGATTCCACCAGCGGACGGCTGCCTTCGATCGGGGCCTGATCGAACTGTTCTGGTCGATGCCAGCAGCGGCTCGTGTCAGTGGACGAGCGTTCAAGCGGGCGATCGAACGGCTCTCGCCGGCGCTGTTCGACGTTCGGAACGCGAACACGAACCTCCCGCTGGATCACTCCGGCATTCGCCAGACTGCGAGAGCCTCCTGGCACGCACTTACTCGACGCGTGCCGGGGCTGCCACAGACGCACTCCTATCCCGGTCCGGACGACGGTTCGTGGCCCAGCCGTGACGCGCTCGTTCGCGAGCGGGCGGGGCTGCGCTCGCGTGCGCTAACACTCGGTGATTCGGCCAGGCTCGATCGACTCGGCGTGTTCGACACCGACGCCGTCGCGAAGACCGTCACGGCCCATCTCGCCGGTGACATCGACGCCGGTGCCGGGATCGTAACGCTGCTGACGATCGACGAGTTCCTGCGACAGGGAGGGCTTCCCGAATGAACGTCCTCGTCGTCTCCAGCAAGTATCCACCCGAGTACGCCGGCTCTGGCTACCGCGCGCACAACACCTACCGTCGTCTCGCCGAAAGGTACGACCTGGATTTCGAGGTCGTGTGTAACGCCGTCGAGTCTGGACAGAGCGGGCGGTACGAGCAGGACGGCGTCCCGGTTCAGCGAATCGTCTCGAGGTTGCAACACCTCGCCAGACGCGACTATCCGCTCGATCTACTGAACAGAGGCACACGCGCACTCCAGTGGTACGCCGAGGCTGCACGTACCTGGCGGGTGCTCAACCGTCGCGAGTTCGACGTGGTTCACACGTTCGGGCACTCGGCGTCGACCGCGACGGCACAGCTGTGGTGTCGGTCGAACGACGTGGGGCTGGTGACCGAAATGGTCAATTTCGGTGAGGAACCCGACCAGTACCTCCCGCTGTTCGGGCGCGTACTCGACCTCGACCTGTCGAGACAGACCGTCGTCGTCGCCATCTCGGCACACCTCGGCCGGCGTTGTGCCCGCCGCGGACTGACCGAGAATGTCTGGGTCCGGCCCAACCCGGTCGAAGAAGCCCGATTTAATCCAGACGTGTTCGCTGCCGACCAGTCGCCGGCCGCCCTGACGATGTTCGACGCCGACGACACGATTCTCCTCTACGTCGCGTACTTCAAACCGCGCAAGCACCATCGATTTCTCGTCGACGCCGTCGCCGAACTCCCCGACGAGTACAAACTCGTCCTCGCCGGGCCGGTCGACGACGATGGAGCGAACGCCGATCGGGACCGTAGATTGGTCGAGTCCGTCCGCGACCGGATCGAGGAACGCGGTGTCGGCGATCGAGTCGATCTACAGGTCGGCTTCGTGAACATGGCCGAGTACCTCTCTATAGCCGACGTGTTCTGTTTCCCGGCGACCGGTGAAGCGATGGGAACGCCGCTGTTGGAGAGCATCTGCTCGGGCGTGCCAGTGGTCGCGACTGCCGGTGAGCCGAGTTTCCAGGAGTGGATCGAAGATGAGAAAAACGGTGCTCTCGCATCGCACGATGCACGACAGTGGGCTGACGCCGTCGAACGTGTTGCCAGTATCGACGACGAACAGCGTACGGAGATGGCGACGACGCTGCTCGACACCGTCTCCAACCGAGTCATCGACGAGCAGTACTATCGACTACTCGAAGCGGTGTCTGAGTGCAGTCCTGGGGAGACGATCAGTGTTGCAAACGTCCTCGGGGTGTCGGATTGACCGTCTCACACCCGTCGAGATAGTCGCTCACCGAGCCCGGACGACGAACTGCTTCGCGTTCGCTTCACGTTCCATCGTCTCGACGATGTTCTCCCAGTCGCTCACACTCGCCCAGTCGCCAGTCGAGTCGCGGTGATCGACGATGTCGAGCTCGTAGCCGAACGAGGTGAGCAACTCGAACACGTCGTCGGGTGTCGAGTCGAAGACGGGCAGTCCGCGATCGCCCGGGATCTCATAGGGGTGGATCTCTACGAACAGCAGCGGGTGTCTCTCGTCGAGTGTCGCTCGCATCCCTCGAAGCGCATCGTACTCCGCGCCCTCGATATCCATCTTGACGACGTCCGGTGGCGCGTGTCTCTCGACGTAGCTGTCGATGTCGAGAGTTCCTGCCTCGCCGTCACCGACAAACGCCTGCTGGAGTGACGCCCCGGTGTCGGCGACGTTGTGATCGAGCACCGAAAAGCGGTTGGCGTCTGCCTCGAACGCGTGGACCGGCCCGCGAACGCCCGCCTGCATCGCGAGCAGGACGTAGTACCCGAACAGCGCGCCGATGTCGTAGAACACGGTCTCGGAGTCGAACGCGTCGTACAGCGCGGCGCTCAACCGAGGCTCGTACTCGCTCGTCTCTTCGACCGCGAAGCCGTGCCACGAGGGGACGCGGAGTTCGATCTCGCCGGCCGGTGACGCGCGATACGTCGGTGTGAGTCCCGTCTGCCAGCGCACGTAGTCGTGGACGTCTTCGAAGACCGTGCCACGGAGACGGTGTGTAACCGTCGTCGGGATGGCAGCGACGAGCGACGAGCGCACTGTATCGAGCAACCGACTCATAGGGGCCATTTCTGCCCGGGCGGCAAAGGTGTTACGCGGATCGGAGCGTCAGCCGTAGCGAAGGTAGCGGTCCACGTAGCTCCTGTCCGTGTGTTCAGACGCGGTTTCGATGGCCGACCACAGCGCGTCCCAGTCCACGGTCGGTCGGTTTCGCTCGTCGAAGCGCCCGTCGACCATCGCACACCGGGTCGCCAGTTCGTCCATCCGACTGGCATCGAGGTCGACGTAGCCAAAGTCGATAGCCACGACGGGGCTGGCCGTCGTGAGTGCTGTCGTGAACGTCGTCGAAAGTGGGAAATCGAAGAGGAAGAGGTCTGCTTCGTCCAGTAATGCTTCGAACGGTTCGTTCCGTATCTCGACGCCCAGTTGCTCGTGAAACGCCGCTGGTGGTGCCCGGTTGCTTCCGGGATGGGGTGTGAGTTGCACGTCGTAGCCCCACGCGTCCAGCGCACCGAGGAGGCGGGCCTGCCAGTCGATGGCGACTGGTTCCGGGAACAGCGGGAAGAGAAACCCGTTGTCGCCGGGATACTGCGTCGGCACGTAGAGGATCGTCGAGACATCGTCCGTGGTTTGCCGGCGGTGGCCAGTCTCCGCCACCGAGCCGACTAGCCCAGTTTCGTGACCCGACAGCGTCTCGAAGTCGGGCAGCGACCGGCCGGCCAGGTGTGGCCCGGCACGATCCTGATAGACTGCACGCATACCGTCGGTGAACGTGACGTATCGGTCGGCGATCGTGAAGTCGAGTAATGCCTTCGAGTACGTCTGGAGGTGGCCGACACCGGCCCCGTGGTCGTGGGCCGTCACCGTCCCACCGCGCTCGTGGACCACGTCGCGCAACGTCCGTGCCCAGACCGTTCCCGCACCGATCCAGAGGTGAGCGGGGACGAGACTGCTCGTCCGGATCCGTTCTTTGTGTCGTGCGATCATCCCGAGGCTCTGCCGGAGGACGTGCTCGAAGTGGGCACGAAGGTGTGTCGGCAGCACCTCGTCGCCTGCTGCGAAGGCCCGTTCGATCGCATGGACCGTCTCGGAGACGACCGTCTCGTCGACTGTCTCGGTCGCGGACGCGGGATCGATCGGATCGAACCACGCGTCGAGGGGAACGTACGTCACGGTCTCGTCGGCCGCTCTCGCCGCCCGCTGGATCGTACTGGTCGTCTGGATCGCGACCGCGTCGTACCGGTTCGTTCCGAGTCGACACGCCGCCAGTCCCGTCCCGTTGAGCCGTGGTGCCCACTTCAGGTTTCGGGCGACCTGTGGGACCCAGCCTTTGCTGGAGTGCTTGCCCCGACCCAGGCGTTCGAGGAGCGGTACCGCATCGGGTGCCTCACCGTGAGCGACGGGGCCGACGATGGTTGAGTCCGCCGGCAGTAACGGTTCGCAGTCTCCGGCAGTGCGCCGTGCGATCGCGTGTGCCCGATACACTGCGAGGACGTGCATCGCGACGTTGGGGTAGACCACGAACAGGTTCCGCCGCGTCGCTGCCGTCTCGTCCGGTGGGGCCAGTTCGTGCAACTGGTCGAGGAGTGCGTCACGGACGGCCAGCGACTCCGCGTGTGCGACCGGCCACGAGCGGTCGGTCCCCAGTCTCTGATCGATCGCCTTCCCATCGAGGGTCCCACCGCCGACTGTGTTGGTCACTATGAGCCGCCTGTCTCTGGCCTTTCGCGCCGATGGTATTGAGGTTGTTGCCGGCACGGCGGCGTTGGCCACAGGAGATCACAGATACCCCAGATATTCGAGGTTGTCGACGAGGTCGTCGTCGAGCGAATCCAGCGGTTCACCCTCCATCTCGGGGAACGTTCGGGTAAGCGTCTCGTCGAGGAGCGCGCGCAGTTCCACCATCGTCTCGTCGGACACGTCATCAGCGAGTGTCTCATCGGGCCGATCGTACACCTCTTCGGTGCCGTCGTAGTACCGCAGATAGGTGTACTCCGCGGTCTTGACGCATTTGATGCCGTTAACGTATCGCCGGAACAGGTCCTCGGGGAGTCGTTCCCGGTAGGGTTCTGCGACGTACTTCTCGGTCGGCCGGCCGCCGGTCTCGGCGAACACCGCAGTTCGTGCCGGTGCATCGAACAGTGACTGACCGCTGAGCGTCGGCGGCGCGTCGACATCACAGATTGAACATAGCGTCGGGAACAGGTCGATGAGCGAAGCCAGATCAGTTCGACTCTCGTCAGGAATTCCCGGCCCGGCCATCACGAGCGGGACGTTGAGTACTTCATCGAAGTAGAACAGGCTAGTGTGTTCCCACAGGCCGTGCTCGCCGAGATACTCGCCGTGGTCTGCGGTGACGACGACGATCGTATCGTTCAGTCGCCCGTCCGCAGAGAGACCGTCGAGGAACCGACTCAGTTCTGCATCGAGGAACTCTAGCGAGGCGCCATACCATGCCCTGAGGATCTCCATCTCCCGTTCCGTGAGCCACTCGTCATCGGCCATGAACTTCGCCATCCCGTGCCCGTGTTGCATCTCTCTGATTCGCTCCATCCGGACGGCCGGATCATCGAACCGTTCCTCGCGGTCCAGCAGTCGTCCGAGGAACTCCCAGCGTGGGCGCTGTAGCTCCGGGGTCCCAGCCGTCTTGTACGGCCGTGGCGGGTCGTAGGGTCGGTGGACCGTCGTAATGTTGGCCATCGTGAAGAACGGCTCCGACAAGCGTCCGTCCATGTAATCGCGTAACACGTCGAACTTGAACCGTGCCTGATCGCCCGGCCCGCGCGTCATCGCCCGCCAGAGGTACCGGACCATCGATTTCCGGATCGTCGGTCGATCGATCGCTTCGCGGACGTATCGGAGTGGCTCCGACGCCCCAGGCACGTCCCGGTAGGATTCGAAGTAGTCGTCGAACCCCCGATGATACCCGAACTGCGAATCCATCTTGCCGGGACCCGCGATCCCGAACGTATCGTACCCCGCCTGACTGAACAACTCGGCGATGTGTGGCTCGTTCTCGGGAATCTCGACCGCGGGGGTCGCGACGCCAGTCTCGGAGGGATACCGGCCAGTGAACAACGCACCGTGTGAGACGGCCGTGTTGTCGGCTACCGAGAACGCGTTCTCGAATAGCGTGCCCCGCTCGGCCAGCGAATCGATCGCTGGGGTCTCAGCTGCGCCACCGTAGGCCGACACGGCGTCGGCTCGCAGTGAGTCGAAGATGAGGAGAACGACGTTCGGTCGCGCGCTCATTGCGAGTGTTTCGGTGAGACCCGGTATGAAGATTACGCCGTCCCTCACTCAGTCAGGAATCTTCGATGACCTGTTGGTTGTACAGTGATGCGTAGCGGCCGCCACTGGTCCGAAGCTCCTCGTGTGTGCCAACTTCGACGACGCGACCGCGGTCCATCGTGACGATTCGGTCTGCACCTTCGATCGTGGATAGTCTATGGGCGACCACGACCAGCATCGTGTCGTTGATCGTCTCGATACCGCGATACACCGCCGCTTCAAGTTCCGCGTCGAGGTGACTCGTCCCCTCGTCTAAGACGATCACGTCACTGTCTTTCAACAGCGCTCGTGCGATGGCGACACGCTGGCGCTGTCCCCCAGAGAGCCTGACACCGTCGTCGCCCAGTTCCGTGTCGAGTCCTTCAGGCAGGTCACAGAGAAACTCCGTCACCTGTGCGATCTCGCAGGCGCGCCGCACCTCGTCTGTCGATGCCGTTCGATTCCCTACTGTCAGATTGTATCGCAACGTCTCGTTGAACACGAACGGCTGTTGCCTGACGACGGCGATCTGATCGCGCCACGCCCGCACGTCGAGGTCGTCGATCGGCGTCCCGTCGGCGCGGATCTCTCCGGAATCTGGTTCGTACAGACGTGCCAGGAGGGAGATGATCGTCGATTTGCCCGCGCCGGAAGAGCCGACGAACGCGACGAACTGGTCGCGAGTGATCCGTAGCGAGACGTCGTCGAGGACAGTCGTCTCACCGTAGGCGAAGGTTACGTCGTCGAACACGACTTCGCTGATCGGTCCGTCGAGCGTCTCGTCGCCAGCTGTCGCCTCCGCGTTCATGCTCAACTCGTCGACGAACGCTCGGGTTCGAACGAGATGCGGGAGATTGGTCTCGATCTGGTAGACGAGGTTGTTGAGCGTACTGACTCGCGGTGCCAGCCGGTACATCGCGAAGAGAAACACGCCGATCCCAGCCAGCGAGAGGTCAGTGAATTGGAGTGCAGCGTAGATGAGGATGAACACCACCAGCGACGAGACCAATTGATAGAAGTTGTTGATCGCGGCCTCGTTGCGGACCGCGCGGACGGTTGCTGTCACCGACCGCGAGATGGCGTCGTCGACGTCGGCCGACATCTCGGGTTCGAGGCCGAACAGCTTCACGTCACGGATCCCTTGCATCCCCGATTGGACGGCCGCCTGGAGTTGTTCGTTCGCCTCTGCGACGCGACTTCCGACGCTGTAGCCTGATTCGACGACCGTCCGGAAGCCGTAGGTAAAGCCACCGAGGACGATCATCGTGCCGACTGCAAGCATCGGTGCCATGTAGAGTGCAATCGCGAGGTAGATCAGACTGATCAGTCCTTCACGAAGCGTCCGGGCGAGTACCTTGATCAGTTTGCCTGCGTTTCGTGACTGGGTGACGATCGCGTTGAGAATCTTGTCAGACCCCTTCTCGTCGAAGTACGCGACGCGCGCTTCGAGAGCACGATCGAACGATTCTGTCTGGAGATGCTGGACGTACTGGGCCTGTAGTATCGACTTCAGCCACGCAACCGCGAAGCTCGCGACGTAGCGGACCACGATTACGACCGCGACGCCAGCGATGATCGTCTCTAGGGTAAAATCGACGCCGAGAAACTCGTAGACCTGCAAGAAGGCGTCGACGATCCCCTGTTCACTCGATGGCGTCCCGCCAGATCTAGCTTGCCTGATGATCGGGATGATGAAGCTGAGTCCGATCCCTTCGAGTACCGCGGCCAGCAGGCTCATGCTGACGATCCCAGCCGTCAATGCAGGCCGAAACAGCGCGAGTTCGACCATCGAACGGAGCTTCCGTCTCCGAGAGAGATCCTTGCTCATCGACGCTCACCGCAGCCACGTTTCCGACATTCGTTTCGGTACTGTTTCAGCCGGCGATATAAGTACTGTTCCTTACCAGTGACTGATGCTGTGCGTACTCGCGGTCGATTGTAACTGCCGTTCAGCAGATCGTCCAGCCACCATCGACCGAGAGGGTATGTCCGGTGACGTAGCGGGCCGCGTCCGAGGCGAGGAATACGACTGCACCGGCGATATCGTCGGGTTCAGCCATCCGACCCAGCGGCGTGTTTCGTTCGTAGTTCTCGACAAACGTCTCGGGATGCCAGTCTTCTTCGACGCCACCCGGGCTGACGGCGTTGACTCTGATCCCCTCACGACCGAGGTACGAGGCCAGATATCGGGTCAGATTCAGGATCCCCGCCTTGATCGTCGCATAACCAGGTGGGCTCACCATATCGGTGCCCTCGTAGATGCTGAAATTCGGTGCTTGCACGCCGTAAGTCGAGCCGAAGTTGATAATTGAACCGCCCGAGTCGTTGGCACGGATCGCCTCGGTTGCGTACTTACTGACGATGAAGTAGCTATTGAGATGAACATCGACGTGTTTACGCCAGTCCTCGACCGAGACGTCTTCGATCGCTTCTCCGTAGTTCTCGTGTTTCGGCCAGGCGCAGTTGACCACTGTGTCGAGACCGCCGTATTCCTCTATCACGCCGTCGAATAGCGTCTCGACATCGTCGGGATCAGTCACGTCCGTCTCGACGAACTCGATATCGTCGTCCGTATCGGCTACCGCACGACCCGCCTCGACCGCCACGTCTGCGACGACTACCGACGCGCCTTGCTCGGCCAGTCGTTGTGAGACAGCCGGCCCGATCAGGCCTGCTCCGCCGACGACTACGACGGTGTGGTCGCTGAGGTCGAAGAGGCTACTCATCGTCTTCCTCAAGCGTATGGTCTTCGAGGTAGTCCATCATGAACTCGACCCAGAGCAAATCGATCTCGCGATCGATGTCGACCGACAGTTCGTCCGGCATCACGTGGACAGTTGTGTGTTCGCCGTGGATGCGATCGGTCGAGAGGAGCCAGTTTCGGTCGTAGGCATAGACACAGGCGTTCATCGAGTACACCGTCGGCGCGTCTTGTCGCCGGACGACCTTCTCTTCGGGCCGTTTCGAAAGGTCAACGTAGCCGTCCTCATCCGGTTCGACCTGATTGAAGTACGGGTTTTTGTCTGCTTCTGAGACGGTGTAGACGTGCTTCGTTCGGTCGGCGTTGAGCAGCTTTTGATAGGTCGCTTCGATGTCTTCGACGCGCCGGAGTGGTGCCGTTGGGTCGAGATCGACGACTACGTCGTAGGTCGTCTCTTCCTGTGCTTCCATGGTCTCGACGGCGTGTTTGATCGCCGGGAGTTTCTCGGCGTATTCGTCGGCCAGCGCTGCCGGCCGCTCGAACGGGGCCTGTGCCCCGTGCTCGCGTGCGACGGCAGCGATCTCGTCGCTGTCGGTCGAGACGACTACGTCGGTGGCTTTCCCCCAGTCGAGGGCGTCCTCGATGGTGTAGGCAAGTAGCGGCTTGCCGTGTACCTCGCGGATGTTCTTTCCGGGAAGCCCGGTCGAGCCGCCGCGAGCGCAGATCGTGACGAGTATCTCCGTCTCAGTCATCAACGGTTCTACTCTGTAGAGCAGTCGCTAATACCTCTTTTGCTTCGTGAACATCGTTAGCACATGGTTCTCTCGTCTCGACGTGCTCCATGAAGTGATCGAGTTGTGCCCGGAAGGCATCGTCGCGTTCGTACTCGAAGGTCCGTGTCTCCTCACCGTCTTGGGTCTCGATCCGAACCGCTCCGTTGGCGATGTCACCGTGGACGACGCCCCGTTCACAGATCACTTCCAGCGTCCGTCTGGTGGTCGGCCGGCAGTAGTCGACGTGGATGTTGCCGATCGTCTCGTCGTCGGTCCGGACGACGACTTCCGCCAGATCTTCGGCCGACACGTCGAGTCTGCTGATCTGCCCGACTTCAGAGCGAACGGACGTAAACGGGCCGAACAGCCACCGTGCATAATCGAACTCGTGGATCAGTTCCAGGACGACTCCGCCACCGAGATCGCGGTGGGCGCTGTAGGACTCGCGATAGTCCTGCTCGGGTCGCCAGTCCGGCAGATAGGAGCCATAGTAGGCCCTGAACGAGTACACGTCGCCGAATGTATCACTCGCGAGTACCGATCGAACCTCCTGCAACACGTCGTTGAACCGTAACTGACAGCCGACGTGGGTTACCAGGTCGTGCTCGTCGACGACACGACACAGCTCCGTCAGTCCGTCGTCGATCCTGTCCGAGAGTGGTTTCTCGACGAATAGATCACACCCGTGTCGTGCGCAGGCCAGTGCCGTCTCGACGTGAAGCCCGGTTGGGTTCGTGATGAACGCGATATCCGGATCTGTCGCCAGTGCAGCGTCCAGACTTTCGTAGGTGGTGACTGGTTCCGGGAGGTCGTAGTCGTGGCCGTCGCCAGTCCGATAGGCGACGAACTCGAACGCCTCGTCGCGTTCGCCCAGCAGTCGAAGGTGTCGCGTCCCGATCGAACCGAGTCCTGTAAAGAGAACCCGCATACTCGCGTCACTGTCGGGACGGGATTAACCGTACCGGTCCGGCCCTCGCGCGCTACTCAAAGATCGGCTTGAGCGCTTCGGCAGCCTGTTTGAATCCCTCGCCTTTGCGCTCGTGGCCGCGCCAGATCTCCGTGATGATCGGGCCGTCGAAGTCGCCAAACACGTCTCCGACCACCTCGAGTTCGAGGTCGCCCTCGCCGATCTGGAGTCCCTCGCCGTCGACACCGGCCGCGTCCGCGACGTGGAGATACTCCGTGTACGGTGCGAGCGTCTCGGCGTGCTCGCGAAAGTCGGTATCGCTGTAGGTACACCAGAGCTTTGCGTGAGAGGTGTCGTAACAGATCCGCTGGCCGGTGCGCTCGCAGTACGCAGCGATCTCGTCGGCCCGCATGAAGTTGTTGTGATACTGCTGGCCGCCGTAGATCCACGGCAGCGGCGGCATATTCTCCAGTAACAACTGGACACCGTCGTCGTCCAGTTCGTTCATGCTTCGTTCGAGCGCCGCGTTCATTTCGGGAACGGCGTCGAGTGTCATGTGGTCCCGTGTGACTCCACCCGGATGGATGATGATCTTTGGCCGCTCGTCGTGGGTGAAGTGGGGTGCGATCGTCTCCCGGGTCAGATCGATCACTCGCTGCATGATCTCGACGCCTTCCCGCCGTCGGTCGTCGTTCCGCGCGCTGAGATCGACCAGCGAGTGACCCTTCTGTTCCGGCGCGTGGATGCCAAGTCGCTTCTGGAACTGTCGGCCCGAGAGAACGGATTCCATATCTGTGTCCAGATCTGCCCCGTTGACCCGGAACTCGTAGACATCGGGATCGCCCCAGTCGTGATCGCCGATATCGGAGAACCGAACGACGACGCCCCAGTTGTCGAGTGTGGTGTCGTACTCCGGCAAGATCGAGTCGTCCACGTCCTCCCACTGCAGGATGGTGTCGCGTTCGAGGTCCCGTTCGGCGGTCTTCCCGACCACGTCGTAGAGATGCTGTGGATTGATCCCCTTTGCCGGGCTCTTGGCCGTCAGGTCTTCCCGAGTCAGTTCGTGGCCGGCAGCGATGTCTCGCGCGGCGACGAGACTCTTCCCGAGTGCGACTCGATTGTTGTACTCGCCCCGGGTCATGTACCGTTGTGGCGTTCCCATGCTTTCTTCGATGTGGCGGATATCGCGGACCAGCTTTCGCAGCCCCGTCGGTTCGAGGCTCGCTGCGTGGTCGGGACCGTCCATCGTCCGGTCGAGCGTGAAGTGGCGCTCGACGACACTACAACCGAGGACACTCGTCGCCTCAGAGACCGCGATGCCACGCTCGTGGCCCGAATACCCCACTGGCACGTCGTATCGCTCTCGCAAGGTGTCGATGTAGCTCAGATTCAGGTTATGGAACGGTGCAGGGTACGTGCTCCGGCAGTGTAACAGCCCGAAATCGACGCCGTGAGATTCGAGGAACTCGACCGTCCGGTCGATCTCTTTTTCCTCTGCCATCCCGGTCGACAGCAGGAGGGGCTTGCCCGTGTTGATCAGTCGTTCGAGGAGGACGAAGTTGGTCAGGTCCGGCGAGCCGACTTTGTACAGCGGGACCGTCATCGTTTCGAGAAAGTCGACGCTGTCAGTGTCCCACGGAGAACAGAGGAAATCGATCCCCTGGTCTTTACAGTAGTCGCTAAGTTCCCGGAACTCGCCGTCGGTCAGCGTGACCTCCTTCAGATTCGAGAGCGTGTACTCGACACCCAGTTCGGCGACCGATGGATCGTCGAGCACGTCTTCAACGTACGTTTCAGCCAACTCTCGCTTCTGGAATTTGATGGCGTCTGCGCCGGAATCGACGGCGATCTCGACCATCTCTTTTGCCGTCTGGAGGCTCCCATTGTGATTGATGCCGGCTTCCGCGATGATGTAGGTGGGGCAATCCTTGCCGATCGTCCGCTCGCCCACAGCCAGATCCATGTCGAAAAGACAGATGCAACTCGCGCTTATATGTTTGCCCTCGATCCGCGAACATCCCTCGACGATGGCTCGTCTGGCCCACCGTAAACATCATGAGTGTGCCCGCTTCACGGGTAGACGATGGCCACGCGTCCGAACGTTCTCTGTCTCTCTATCGATAGCGTCCGTGCCGATGCGATGCCGTTGCACGGTCCCGAGAGCGGACTGACGCCAGCACTGAGTAAATTCGCCGAGGATGGGACCGTCTATACACAGGCGATCAGTCCGTCGATCTGGACGCTCCCGGTCCACACGTCGGTGTTCACCGGACTGTATCCAATGGAGCACCGCCTGCTGGAGAGCGGTGTGTTACTCGGTGACCACCCGACGTTCGCGGAATTACTACGTGAGGAGGGGTACGCGACGCAGGCGTTCTACACTGCTGGCTGGTTCGATCAGGGGGACATCCTCCGGGGCTTCGAGTCGCGCAACGTCCGGGACGAACGCGAGGCGACCAGTCGGCTCGACAAAGAACGCATCAAGGACGTGCTGGGGACGATCTCACCGACACTGCGTGACATCGTCCGCGCGGTGTACAACCACGGAAACGTCGTCTACCGTGGCAATCAGAACGACACTACGACGATCGACCGCGCCGCTGACTGGCACGACACTGTCGAAGAGCCGTTCTGCTCGTTCGTCCACTTGACCGACGTTCACTGGCCCTACCGGACAGCGTTGTCGACGATCCGGCAGTTCAGCGACGCCGGTCACCTCTCGTTGCTGTGGAACCGGATCTACTGGCAGCGCAAGCTGTACAACGAGCGCGACGCGATCTGGGCTGGTGATCTCTCACCACCGGCTGACCAACTCGAACTTATGCGCGAACTGTATCGAGCCTGCGTCTACGCTGCCGACCAGCTCGTCGGCCAATTACTCGATCGACTCGACGCGGCCGGGAAACTGGAGAACACCATCGTCGTCGTCTTCGGCGACCACGGTGACCTCTTCGGCGAGGACGATATCCTCGGCCACCAGTACTCGCTGGCCGACCCACTGATACGCGTTCCGCTGCTCGTCCGCGATCCGACCGATCACCTCGACACCGGCGTTCGGGATGGACCCGTCCAACTCAACGACATCTACC
Source organism: Halomicrobium sp. HArcht3-1 (assembly GCF_058933345.1). Taxonomy (NCBI): domain Archaea; kingdom Methanobacteriati; phylum Methanobacteriota; class Halobacteria; order Halobacteriales; family Haloarculaceae; genus Halomicrobium; species Halomicrobium sp. HArcht3-1. The sequence continues at coordinate 69,262 of NZ_JBZYDM010000012.1, forward strand.
CGACGATCCTCGATATTTGTGATGTCGACTATCCGGAGACCAACAGCATCAGTCTTCTCGCCGAGGAACCACGTGAGAATGCCTTCGTTCATTACAAGTCCAGGGAACGGGCCGACCGGTACAGCCGCGACCAGTACCCACCCGACGAACAGTTCTGTGTTTGGCGCGCCCCCGACGAGAAACTCGTCTGGTATCCCGAGAACGACGAGCGAGCCGGCCCTGCCGGTGACGACGACGAGCTAATGGCGCTCCTGCAGGCGCACTTCGACAGTCTCGAGAAGGTCCCCTCGAAAGGCGAGAGTGAAATAGAAGCGTCCGTGCGTCGAAACCTCCAGCGGATGGGCTACCTCTGAGTGGCTGACTGATCTACGATGTCTCGTCTCTCACAGCTACTCCGCTTTGCCAATCCGTCCGATCTCCGCCGAGCGCTGGCCGACCCCCGGAAAGCAGTCCGGACAGTTCGCGCTATCGCATTCGAACCCGAACCGACGGCACCCGATCCCAGCGCTGATCGTCGCCGTGAGGCACTGAAGAAACTGTTCGACGCAGAACCGGACTCCATCGACGAACTGCTCTGTGAGTTCGAGGACACCGAGACCGCTACACAGATACAGGCGGCCCGCGACACGTTCGCCGACAGACCGTACAGCACCGGCGGCTGGGCGTTCAACGGGCGGACACTCTACGCCCTCGTCAGACTGCTTCGAGCGTCGTCGATCCTCGAAATCGGCGTTGCCAACGGCTTCTCGACGGCCTACCTCTATTCCGGGCTGGCAGCCATCGACGACCCGGCCCGCGTCACGGCCATCGATAGGCCGTTGTTCGAACGTGACGTGCGCGAGCGTCGGGGCAAGCGCGGTCTTGACACTGGTGCATTGATTCCCGACGAGAAGGAAGTGGCGTGGGTCGTCCCCGACGAGTTGCGTCAACGCTTCTGTCTCGACCTCCATATCGGCGACGTGACTCATCGCCTCGGACCAGTCGTCGACGCTTGTGGCCCGTTCGATCTGATCGTCTACCACGCCAGCATGGATCCGGCTGAGATGGAGGCTGCGCTCTCAGAGTCGATCGAAGCGCTAGCGCCGGGGGGTGTCCTCGTCGCAGGCTACGCTCATCGGAACAAGGCGTTCCAGCGAGTCGTCGCCGGCCGCGAGGGGATGGATGCGACAGTCCACACGACAGATCTGTATCGTTCCCCGGTCGCATGACGCCCTCAGTCGCGTCTACAGAGTCGTTCGAGGTGCTCTGTCGTCTGCTCGACTGTCGTCGCCCATGTGTACCGTTCGTCGACGAGGTTGCGACCCGCTCGACCCAGCGACTGGCGCGTCGTGTCGTTCGCCAGTAGTTCGCTGACCGCCTGTGCGAGCGCGTCACAGTCACCGACTGGGACCGACCTCCCGGCCCTGTCGGTGATCTCCCCGAGTTGGTCGAGGTCACTCGTGACGACCGGCGTGCCAGTCGCCAGAGACTCCAGTACGGTTCGTGGGAGACCCTCTGCCTCGCTTGGTAACACCAGCAGATCCGCACCACGGTACAGTGCTGGCATCTCGTCGTAGGGGACCCGGCCCAGTAGTGTCACGGCGTCGTCGAGGTCGCGAGCTTCGATCGTAGCGCGCACCTGTGGCTCCAGTGGGCCGTCACCTGCGATAGTCAAATGAGCGTCGGGGTGTGCTTCGACGACACGCTCCATTGCGGCGACCGCGTCAAGTGGTCGTTTCCCATCGACCAGTCGCCCGACGAACAGGACGTTCTGTCGCGCTGGGTCGAGACATGTGCTTCGATCACCGTCTGGTGAGAATCGACTCGTGTCGATACCGTTCTTGACGACCCCGACCGCTGTCGACACACCAAGATCGCGTAACCGACGCTCGTCCGTCGACGTGTAACAGAACACCAGATCCGCGGCATCGAACGTCCACCGACCAATCGTTCGCAGGTACCACTCGAACACTCGTTTGGGTGCTGACTGTGAGTAGAGTCCGTGGTTCGTGATCGCCAGCGGTGACCCTCCGAACTGTCGCGCCAGCGCTGCCACATTCGTCGAAAAGTACAGATGAGAGTGCGCATGGACCACGTCGAACTCGCCCAGCGCACGGAGTCGTCGAGTGACACCGATCGAGATCGTGTTCCCGAGGATATCGAGCGTCGGCTGACACCTGACGATGGTATACCCTTGGTACGCCTCTCTCCGGGGCCTGTCGCCACGCTCGTCGACGGTCACCACAGTCACGTCGTGGCCGTGAGCAGCCTGGTCTCGACTCATCGCGTGGACGTGGTACGCGCCTCCGCCAGTCACGTCCGGATACGTCTTCTGTGCGACCCGGAGGATACGCATTCAGTCGGGTATCTCTTTCGGGGACGACAAAAACGTCGTCGGTTGTCGCGGTCCGCGACGGTCGGCACAAGCCGTCGTTTCTCTTGTGACAGCCTGCCCTAACGATTACCCCAGAGACACCCTGACAGCCAGTATAGGCCGCTTAGTCGTCGATCTATCACAGGTCCCGGACAGTGCCATTGCGACCGAGGCCGACGCCAACGCTGCCGAGACAGTCCAGCAGGTCGGGCGACTCGGCTTGAACGATTCTAGATCGCCAAACATCACGTGCGGGGCCACACGCTACCCGCTCGTCTCTACCAGGTAAGTCCCTCGTAGACGATCCCGTCCCGTCGGTCGATCGCCCGCCGACCGTCTATCACGACAGGTGTCGCCATCGCGTCGAACGCCTCGTCGAGCCCGGTGATCTCCGGCCAGTCGGTCACGACGAGTGCGGCAGTCGCACCATCGAGCGCCTCGGCCGCACTCGATGCATAGCTGATCTCGGGGAACCGTTCGCGCATGTTGTCTGTCGCGACTGGGTCGTACGCGACGACATCGGCGTCTCGTTCCTGTAGCCCTTCGATGACGGGGATCGCCCGCGAGTTTCGGATATCGTCGGTGCCGGGCTTGAACGCGAGACCGAGGACGGCGACGGGTTCGTCCGCAACGTCGACGTGGGAATCCATCAGCGAGAGCAGGCGACCGGGCTGGCGGTCGTTGACTTCGGTCGCGCCGTCGAGCATCAACGGCTCGTAGCCCTGTGCCCGTGCCGCGGCTCTGATCGCAGCCGTGTCTTTCGGGAAGCAACTGCCGCCCCACCCAAGCCCACTCCGGAGGAACTGTTCGCTGATTCGGTCGTCCAGTCCGATGGCGTCGGCGACTTCGTAGGCGTCGATCCCGTGCTCTTTACAGATGTTCCCGATGTCGTTGATCAGCGAGACCTTGGCGGCGAGAAAGCCGTTGTTGGCGTACTTGATCATCTCTGCCGTGCGCGTGTCCGTCTCGACGACTGGCACGTCGGTCGCGGAGACGAGGGGATCGAAGACCGTGTGCATATCCGCCAGTGCGCGGTCGTCGTCTGCACCGAGGACGACCTTGTCTGGGTCCAGAAAGTCGTGAACGGCAGTCCCTTCCCGGAGGAACTCGGGATTCATGCCGACGCCGAAGCCCTCGCCTGCTGTCTTCCCACTCTTCTCTTCTATAATCGGCGTGATTGTCTCTTCGGTGGTCCCGGGGACGACGGTGCTCTTGACGACGACCGTGTGCCAGTCGTCCGTCTCCCGGAGTGTCTCGCCGAGCTGGGCCGCGCCGGTTTCCATGATTGAGAGGTCGATACTGCCGTCGTCGTTCTGTGGGGTCGGGAGACAGAGGAACGTCGCCTCAGTATCGTGGAGAGCATCGTATTCAGTCGTCGCCTGTAGTCGTCCCGTCCCGTTCTCTCCGGCGTGTTTCTCGACGAGTTCGGGCAGTCTATCTTCGTGGATGGGTGCGGTCCCGCTGTTGATTGTCTCGACGATATCCTCGTCGATGTCGATGTTGACGACCTCGTGACCCAGATCCGCGAAACACGCTGCGATAGTCGTGCCGACGTAGCCGCTCCCGATGACAGAGAGACGCATCTTGACAGGTGATTCGACGGTGTCAGATATGAATGGATCGATCACCGAAACGATTCGCGTTTTTCCGTTGCTCCCGATCGAACGACTGCCCGCTTCGACAAGAGTTTTATCAGACCCACAATGACACAGTGCTATGAAAGCTGTCGTCCTCGCGGCCGGCGAGGGAACACGACTCCGTCCCCTGACTGAAGACAAGCCCAAAGGCATGGTCGAGGTCGCCGGCAAACCGATTCTGACGCACTGTTTCGAACAGCTGATCGACCTCGGCGCTGACGAACTGCTCGTCGTCGTCGGGTACAAGAAGCAAGTGATCATCAATCACTTCGAAGACGAGTTCGACGGTGTTCCGATCACCTATGCCCACCAGCGCGAGCAGAAGGGGCTCGCCCACGCACTGTTGACTGTCGAGGAGCACATCGACGACGACTTCATGTTGATGCTGGGCGACAACATCTTCGAGGCGAATCTTCAGGATGTGGTGAACCGTCAGCATGAAGAACGCGCCGACGCCGCCTTCCTCGTCGAGGAAGTGCCGTGGGAAGAAGCGAGTCGCTACGGCGTTTGTGATACGAACAAGTACGGTGAAATTGTCGAGGTCGTCGAGAAGCCCGAGGACCCGCCGTCGAATCTGGTGATGACCGGCTTCTACACGTTCACGCCGGCGATATTTCATGCGTGTCACCTCGTCCAGCCCTCGAATCGTGACGAATATGAGATCAGTGATGCGGTGGACCTACTGTTGCACTCTGGACGGACGATCGATGCGATCCGGATGGACGGCTGGCGCAACGACATCGGATACCCTGAGGACCGCGACGAGGCCGAGAAGCGCCTCCAGGGAGAAGTCGACCCCGAACTGGCTGCTGACGCACTCAGTGCTGCCGAGGGCGAATAAGGGACTTTAGTTTTCGAACCGGTCGTCGGCCGAGGCTTCCCCTCACGGATCTGTATATTGCTGACTGTACCGACAAGAAATGCCTCTAGTCGACTGGCGAAGACACCTTTCCTATGAGATCGACTGGGCGGTCTTCGTTTATAAGTGCGACAGTCAAACCGGGCCAAACCCAACCTTGGAGATTCTGGCCGGTAGTAAGAGAAAGAAGCATCACATTCGTTCCTAGAAACCCGGTTTTGCGAGGCATCGCTGCGCGTGGCGCAGTCGGACGCTCTGAGATGGTCGAATTCGGGCATCTAAGCGGGTGGTCGTTTCGAGCAGATTCATACGTCTCACATCCCAGACTACTTCCAGGGTTAGGCAAAACCACCAGACGTGACTAAACTTGGACGCCCTTTTCGACACCCATTATCAGAACCTTGTCTGTTATCGCCGTCCCTCGACGAACCGAAATCGGGCTTTCGTAGACGCCAGCGCCCCCCTCGTCTACGATCACCGATGATCAACGCTTTGCACGAAGCCCCCGGTTCACCCCTTCCTAGTCGCCATTGTCCTCACAACACAGCACCACTTCCGGGGCGATTTTCCAAGGTTGGGAATTACTGCTGTCACCGCGTAGTTTCGGATGTACCCAGGGGTCAAAGAGGGGTGTGACAGGCTTTTGCTCGGTCACCCTAGAGTCATTGCCTGGCCACCCAACGCCACCGACAGGTCCCACCGCCGATGAAACAATTCCCGTCGATCCCGCGCAGCGAAGCTGCACCAGATGACCTCCTTCGAGAGGGGCACCTCTGGCTCCTCGAAAAAGTCGACGGAGCGAATTTCCGATTCCAACTACAGTCCTCTGGCCTCCTTCGCTTCGGCGATCGAAGCCGCGTCTACGACGATCCCGACGACATACCAGACCCGCACCAACACGCTGTCCGTCACGTCCAGACCAATCTTGACCGAGAGGCACTCAGACACGCCGTCGACGATGTCGAAACGATTACTTTCTTCGGCGAGGCGATGCACCACCACACCATCGAGTACGACTGGGAGCGAACACCCTCGTTTCTGGGCTTCGACGTGTGGTCTGACGAGACTGGGAGATTCCTCCCACCCGATCGAGTCGAACAGATATTCGACCGACTCGGCTTTCAGATGGTTCCAGTCATCGAGCGTGAATGGCCGGCGAAATACTTCGATCCGACTTCGTACGAGATTCCCAATTCACAGTTCTATAATGGACCAGCAGAGGGAGTCATCATCACGAACAAGCGCGGCCAGCGCGCGAAACTCCTTCATCCAGAGTTTCAGGAAGTCGACGATACCGTCCCGGTCGAGGCCGACGCAGACGAACTAGCAAAGCGGTATGCGACGAAGCGTCGCTTCGAGAAACTCGCAGCGAAACTCGACGATCGCGACCAGCCAGTTACGTTCGAGCGACTGTACGACCGCGTCCTCGAAGACATCGTTCGCGAAGAACACAAGCGACTCTTTCACGGGAGCGACCCAATCGATATGAGCGCATTTCGCTCCGAAGTGGCTGGTCTGACACGGGCCTATCTGGACGAGTAGTGTTCGTCCCTCACGAGACGAATGCTTCAACAGTCTGCTCAAAGATTCTCATCAGTTCTGGAACGGCTGGAGTGTCTGCGAATATCCGCTACTGAGTCTGTGTTGATGCAAGGACTCGTGTCAGATAGGCCTGCCTCCAGAGGAGCCAGCCGCCGAAACTGACCGCGAACAAGCCGAGAAGAGTGAGTCCGACGGCGCTCCAGTTTGTCGTTTCGAGAGCGCAAGCCAGCGTTTCACGCGCACACGACCCGAACAACTCCTGTGTGAATGCTCCGATGTACACCAGTCCCAGTCCACTGATGAGAAAGCCGATGCCGATCAGCTTCTTCCGTGTGACTTCCCGAGCAGTAGGCGGGTTGGCGAGTATCGCTTCTCGCACGTCTGTTCGCGGTCCGGCCAGTTGTGAGAAAACGGCTGCTCCGAGCAAAAAGAGAGCCGCGGGTGCGAGAAGGAATCCGATGGACATCATCCCGATCAGTGACAGTCCCGTCAACAGGAGTGCGCCTACCCAGACGAGGGGTGTCCGATTCGTCCACGCGCCAATCCCACCGACAATGGCGAAGATGACGCTGAGGGAAATTATCACGGCAAAGAATACGTCTGCAAGTGGATTTGGAAGCAGGAGCAACACAACGGCGATGCTGGCAGCAAGGACGGCAAGTACGCTCAGGAGACGACTGGCGGTCTCACTTGTGACGGAGTATGATGTTGGACTCTTGATTTTATCGTGTCTCCGTACTGTTGTCGGTCAGATGGATGGTCTGTCTACTGAACCAGATGGAGGGCATGGTCGACACTACCGCGAGAGGTGTTGTAACGCTACCTCCTGTCTTTCTCGACACCCCCTGTCACCGTGACTCTGCACTTCCAGATCGAGGACTAATTGAAGGCCCTAATAGAGTCATTTCTCTCAGGAACACAGAGCGGGTGTCAGTGATTAGATAATAGATCAAACAACGAGAAAATTTATTACTAGGTGGTGTGGCCCATCTACTGGACCCGACCGAGCACCGCTGACACACGCTCTCGTTCCCCCCACCCTCTTCCGGGTCCCCGTTTTCGAAGCATGATACCAGAGATCGCACGTCTTCGGAGCGCTATCTGAGAGAACTGTGCGCACGTGGCAGTAGTTTGATTGGCTGAGAGTCAGAGGTATGACCATGGTACAGGACGACCTCGCTGCTCGGTTTCAGACACTCCATCGACAACTGAACCGACTCCCAGAGACGAAAGAACCACCACCGACGACCCTCCAGCTTCTTGGCCGAAGCCGAAAAGAGGGCGATTGGCAGCGCTACCTCGCCTATTTCCTCTCCCCGGATGCACCTCATGGTATTGAGCACGCTATCGTTGAGAGATTCCTCGCGGGACTGACCGAGCGTGACGACATCGACTTCGAGTTCTCACGATTCGACCTGGACGAGATTCAGGTCGCGACGGAAGTCCCGGTCCCGGACGGTAGACTCGACCTCATCATCTGGTCTGGTGAGGAATGGTTCATCTTCTGTGAACTGAAGGTCGATTCGGCAGAAGGCGATGGCCAGACACGGAAGTATTCGGACGTGGACTCGTTCGGCGGTATCGATATCGATCCAACAGATGTTCCGGAGCAACGCCGACACTATCTCTATATTACGCCCGACGGAACAGAACCAGAATCGGACGAATTCACCCCGATCGAATGGTCGTGGATCGCCACGCAGTTGCGAACCGTCCGGGCATCAGACTATGGCAGCTATCCCGCGCGGACCACAGAACAGTTAGACGACTTTATCGATACAATCGAGACCGAACTCACCATGACTGACTACGAGCAAAACGAGAGCGCAAAGGCGGGACTGTACGTCGACCATTACGACGATATCGCGACAGTACAGCAGGCATTTGAGAACGAGTGGACCGACCTCATCGACACCTGGGGACGACAGCTTGCAGCCGTCATCGATGGCGCCGAAGTCGTTGAGACAGCCCACGAGCTTCCCCCAGTTCCGGAGGATGACGTGTTGCTTTCCCTGCCCGACGGCGATGACAGACAGCGCTACTGGCTATGCCGACAGGGGAACGGCGACTGGGCGTGGTTCTTCCCGACCGACTGGTGGACCGATTTGGGTACCAACGAGCCGATCTATCGGAACGAGAGCCCGAATGCACGCGTCGGATTCTTGCATCGCCCAACTACTGATCGGGACACGGTGCTCGGTGACCACGAAGTGACGTTCTATCTCCGGAATGCCCCGTCGGGGAACGATGCGTTCTATCCACGATTTGCAGAACGATTCAATTCGAACGATGCGGTCCGGAGTGCTCTCCCCGAAAACGCTGAGCGGCCCGGACGGAAATCTAACGTTCTCGAGGCGACCTACGAAATCGATCTCAACGCAGCCGATAGCCTCTTTGAGGGGTATATTGCTGCGCTCGCAACGGCTGTCAACGAGCACATCGTCTCGAATACTGCTCTGGTCGACGAGATCGATGAGATATATATGGAGACGTTGGAAGCGGTCCTCGACATTCGCGCTGCGTAGTCTTTGTTAGCTGAATCCCTCCAGATACGGTCACAACGGCCCGTCTCGGTACGTATACTGGAAACGCGCTCTGTACTCAGCACAGTCCTCTCAAACCTCTTGACTGAAGGGTTCACCAGAGCCTTCCAATCTGGCTCCCATCTCCCGCAGACGCCTCTTCTAAACTACGCTGCGTCGTCCACGAGATCCCGCATTTGCTCGACCGTATAGAACCCCGTACAGCCCGGTTCGTCGATCTTGAATTGACTCACTGGCGTGCTCTCTGCATACGTCTTCTCGACTCTTGGCTCCCCTTCCAGTGGATCATTGAGTGCCCCGAGAATCTCGTGGCCCTCCGAGTGAGATATCGTGACCCAGAGCGCTTCGTCAGGGTCACAGGCGGCCATCTTATCGAAGTCCTCTGGGGCAGCCCGACGGAGGTCGTGATTGATGCGTTCGGCCTCGATGGTCACCCGGACCGACCCATCGTCGTCAAGTCCGACCACGTCGATGCGACTTCGATTGTACTCATTTACGTCTTCTTGCAGCTCGTCGGAATCCGTGCCCATAGCACTTGCAGCCGAGACAGCAGTGTCATTCCCGTCCATCTCGTAGTAGGGAACAACTGTGACCACTGGCGAGTCCTCATCTTCGACGTAGTATTTGACCAGATACAGTCTGGCGACCTCGACGGCGAGGACGTGCTGGCTCGTTTCTTCTAAGTCACCTACACCGTGGCCATAATCCACGCCCTTGCGATACTGCTCGCCGATCTCTGAGCGACCCGCCGGGGTCACTGAGTAAAGACGCTGCGGTCGCTCCGTATCATGTGTCAGGAGTCCGTCGTCGACGAGGTCTTCGATGGCCTCACTCTCGACATCGACGTACTCCTGAAGCCGGATCATCGAATCGTGGAGCAGATCGTACTCCAGGGAGTCATAGCGAAGTTGCTGGGCATTGTACACTGCCTGGAGGAACATCAACTGACCGTCCGAATACTCCGAGACCTTTCGCTCCTCGTTCGAGAGTTTGAGGTTCAACTCACACACCGGAATGTCGTCGCTGGCCGTCTCTTCGAGTGACCCACAGCACTCGATTGCCCGGCGCATCCCCTCGATATCGGGATCATACTGGCTGTTGCACTTCCTGCAGCGAAGCCCGTGGATCGACTGCACGTACCCAACACTCGGGGCATCCGATTCGTATGTGGGAGGGCACTGTCGACGCGTTCCATCCCGACATCGTCGTCCTCCTCGTCTTCGGTCTCAGCAGGCGATGGTTCGACCAACTCCAGCCCGTACTTCGTTTTCGTGCGCTCGATGAGATCGTCGTACTCCGCACTGAACGCAGCCAGTTGCGGCTCATCGGTGATGGTTGGGGCTGGTTCGAGCGACTGGAGCAAGAATGGTCGCGGTTCGGTCCAGCCAAATTCTGCGGGCAGGGAGACGAACCACTCACCCCGCGAGAGCAATCGAAGACGATTCCCAACCTCGCGTTTCGGCATGGCTTCGGTCGCCAGGCGCTTCGTGAGATCGTCATCGATGGCGACGTTCCCGGTCACGACCGTCGAGACGTTGTTCAGGACCTCCTTGTAGGCGCGTTCGCTTTGATCGCGCAACTGGGCAGGGAACTGCATCGACAGCGTCATCGAACAGCCAAAGCCACGTGACTCGGCTAGGAGGTCGGACATGAGATCCGTCACTGCAAGCGAGGCAGCCTCTTCGATGTAGACGTTCACAAGGGGGAGATCGGGCTCCTCGTTGAGGCTGTGTAATTCGCCATTCTTCTTGGCTCGGCGCTTCAGCGCCGACCAGAGGTTCGACAGCATCACCAGGGCAAGCGCTCGCTGGGCACTCGATCGAAGGCCACCCGTATCGAGGATGATCACCACGTCCTCATCGAGGAACTGCTCGAAATCGAAGTACGGGTCATCGTGATCGGTATCGCCCTCATCGGCGTGGTTGCTGAACCCGTTACCATCAATCTGCTCTGGGACGTGATTGAACACCCGCGCAAGGCGGGGATTGATCGGGATTTTCTCGATCCGGTTTGCGACCCCCTGCATGATCTCATCGAAGGTTCTCGGACGATTGGCAACGACACCAGCAAGCATCCGTTCGAGATCGCTATCAGAGACGGGTGGGGCACTCTGGCGGTCGTGCATCCGCTGGACTGCCGTGTGCAGGTCGCGATGACCAAAGGCGTCCGACCCACTCACGGGATCGAACAACGCTTTCGCGAGATAGCGAATGATATCGGGTGAGCGGACGGCCTGTGAGAACTGCTCTGGACCCATGACCTGTGCGAGGATCTCGATATAGTGATCGACCCGATCCTGGACAGCGGACGTTCGTGAGAGTCCCGCTTCGAGATCGGGTCGGATATCGAAAAACGAGAGCGCGGGCAGGAGGTCGGTACAGTCGAAATACAGGACGTTCTCGATGGTCCCGAACGCCTCGTAGTGGGCTTTGAGATAGTCGAGAGGGAAGCCATCGCCTTTCGGCGCAAAGACGATGTCGGCCCCGTCTGTGGCCGCGTGATTGGGCAGAATTGCATTGGTCGATCCGGTTGTCTTGCCTGCGCCAGTCCGGCCGAACCAGACTAAATGGAGTGTCTGTAGGTTAGGTGGGAGCGAGATCGGGGTCGGGTCGACCACATTGTTTTCGGTGAGTGGGTAGCCAAGCGTCATGCCCTCTGTCTGGTAGTTCCTGAGTGTCGACGTTGGTGGACGCGCAATTGCCGTGCGTTCCTCGGGGGTGACTTCGAGTGCTCGCGTTGCGCTCGTGGGGAGTGCAGCCCCATCAACGAGGCAAAACGAGGCGAGTTCGCTCAGATCGGCGAGGATCGCCTTCGTGGTGTTGCTCGTGAGTGGGAGTTTCGAGGAGAGTGATGGGTACGGTGAGTAGGTGGTACGTTCGACGGCGTCGTTGGCGAGACGCTCTGGGTCGTCTGTGACCGTTCCTGTGATCTCGTAGAAGGGACCACTCACCGGAGCGAAGACACTGGTGAGTTCCTGTGCAAGTGCGTTGGGGTCCTCGCCGTGGTCGCTTACACAGATCGCTCTGGCGGTGATCGAAACGCAGTGGCGCGGGTCTCTGGTGTCGAGTGCGTCGTATCGTTCTTGGTCGATATTGCGGTGTTTATCATCATCGTCAGGACTCCCGACGAGAACGGTGAGGAGTTGCTCGCCGATCGTATCATGAGCTGTTTCGAGGGCGAGACGACGATCGTTTCGTGTGTCACTCCAGTCGGGTTGGGCCTCAATGAGCGCCTGGTACGCAATTGTGGCGTCTGTCTGGGCCATCGTCGTGACGAGCGTCCCAAGGGGAATACGTGGAGTGTCCTCACTCTGGAACTCGTCGAATTTGGTGAGCCCGAGTTGCCAGTCGTTCTGGCGTGTGGGTGTTGCTCGGTACTCGACGGCGGCGAGTTCTCGTGTGGTGGCTGTCTCAGGATCGTCTGTCGAGTGGGCAATACTCTGCAGTGGCTCACACTGTTTCCGTGTCAGATCGTAGCTTTCGGGAAAGAGTGTGCGTGCGATCGTTCGGAGTGATTCGAAGTGTTCTGTGGGCGTGATCCCGAGATAGCATTCGACGGTATCGTGGTGGCTACAGAGAAGCACCTCCAGTGTCGCGTCGGTACTCGCAAGCGTTCGATGGAGTCGGCGAAATTGGGTTTCGAGCTGGGCGGGATCGAGTCCGTCCGGTCCGATCTGGACGGCGAGGTATGGCTTTGTGTTTGTCGGTGAAACGGGGAGTGAATCGGAGTCTTGTGGTGTCTCTGACATTTCGATGTAGGTGAGTGGTGGTGAGTCTCGATGGGTGGTGTATAAGCTTCTCCATCGCTTCGCCGTGTGGTGGTTTTTCGGCCTATGAGTAGTACGTGAATGGTGTGTTTGGTATCGGAAAGAGAGGGCTAGCGGTGGTGTGAACAGAGTGGCTGAAATCCTCCAAGGTTGGCGGTAGCAGCGTTCTGACTAAGGTTGGAAAATAGGGTTGGGTGATTATGTGGGCAATCGTAGAGGATGAGTGGTTCTGGCATTTGTCAGGAAAGCCCCCGATCGGTTGTAGGTCCGGGACTCGCCGCGCGCCTCGCTCACTGGCGTTCGCTTCGGTGCTTTCGTCGTCCGGGACCCACCGAGCGACCGGCCCCTTTCGATCCCACCCGGGTGATTTGTTTCGGTGGTTGTCGTTTCTCTGTCCAGTAGTCGAAGAAATGGGTGAGGACTCTCTGTCAAAAGAGTTCCAGCAGATCTGATGGCTCAAACAACGAGAGGTCGTCACGGTCGTCTGCAACGGCTCGGAGTTCCTCGGTGAATCCCTGTTTCGAGAACAGTGCGTATTCGACGGTGCGCTCACGTCCGCGCCAGCGAACTTCTGGTTCGAGTGCTTCGAGGCCATCGAACAAACCTGTTCCAACTGCATCTGTCGTCCACTTGCACTCCCCAAGCAAGAGTGTCTCAGTCTGTTCGTTGACGCCAGCGATGTCGATCTCCATCTCGTCGTACCACCAGCGGCCGACTCGCGCACAGTCGATGGGGAACGACGGTGTCCGGACAGCCTGTCGGCAGACCTCCTCGAACGTCCAACTGACGTGAGTAGACAACGTCTCCACGATAGACCGACGAACAGGCTCTGTATGGCCCTGTTCGAGCGTCGATCGATTCGGCATGACGTATCGAAACCAGAATCGGAGATACTGATCGGTCAGTCGATACACACCGCGGCCATCAGGATCGGTAACCGGTGTTTCCCGTTCTACCAGGGCGAGTTCGCCCAGGTTCTTCAGGTATCGCGAGATGCTACTGGCGTCCCGTCCAATCTCGTTGGCAATTTCGGTGACGCGACTCGCACCACCCGCGATGGCTTCGAGGATCGCCATGTACGTCGCCGGCTCTCTGAGTTCCTGGCGGAGTAAGAACTCTGGTTCTTCGTAGAGGAACGCCCCCTTCGAGAGGATCTGGCGTTCGATGTTGGTCATCAGATCTGCGTCGCTGTCGAACTGCTCGAGATATGCTGGGATACCGCCGACGACACTGTAGTTTTCGACGAGCGTTTCGGCATCGGATGTCGGATAGAAGCCTGCTGCATCGCCAAGCGTCATCGGCTCAAGTTGCCATTGGCCGGTTTGTCGTCCATAGAGCGGACTGTCGTAACTCAACACGCCCTCTTCCATCATCGAGATCGAAGAGCCAAGCAAGACGAGCGAGATCTCCGTTCCAGAGAGCGTCTCGTCGACGATCGTCTGGAAGATGGATGGGATGCTTTCGTCCTCTTCGACGAGATACGAGAACTCGTCCAGCGCAACGACACATGGCCCGTCGACACGGTTCGTGAGATACTCGAAGACATCGTCGAAGCCATCGACGGCTGGTGTCACGTCGTCCAACTCTTCAGCACAGCGTTGTCCAAACGCTCGTGCGTTCGGTGTTGACCCACGCTGATCGCAGAGATAGTAGACTGAAGGGATTGTAAGTTCATCGAGGACGTACGTAACGAGCGTCGTTTTCCCGACTCTGCGCCGCCCATACAGAACCAGTACCTCTCGCTCGTCACTCCGGAGGCGTGTCGTGAGCCACTCCCGTTCCGCATCCCGATCAATCATTATGCACGAGATAATATGATCCTCTGCATAATAAGCCTATGTCTCAGCGCCAACCCACGGAGTGGGAACACTTCTGTTCGGTACTTTTCCCCCCACTCCTCCGGCTCTCGGAGGTTGCCGGGACGGCCGTCGTCTGACGAGAACGAATAGAATTGGGTGTCCATTCTCAGCAAACGACCTTCTGTTCAGATTGGCCTGAGAATCTTGCGCTCTCCGAATATGGTGTTTCTACTTTTCCAACCGCAGCTACTCACTCTCTGTACACCAGTCTCCAATGTTGGTAGATCCCATCGCCAATCTCGACGACGTCCTCGACGATGACGGAGATCGAACCCCCATCTTCGTAGTAGGAGAGGTCGCCCTTGATCGCGACTTGCATCCCGTCGTTGAGGTCGACGTTGACTGTGGAACGACGGAAACCAAAGAGTACGCCAGTGGATGGTCGGATCCTCGTGGACCAGATCGAAGTGGGTATGCCCGCTTGAGGAGACGCCACAATCCGAAACGTCGCTAATGAGGTAGTCGAAGTGGAGTTCGTCGGCAGCCTCGACGACTGTGGCGATGTCGTCGTTAAGCGTATCGACGAACGTGACTGCGTCAGTGTCCAGTCGCTCCCGGAGGGCTTCGAGGGAGTGTTCGCCTCCTAGTTCCGTCCCTATTCGCTCGCAGAGTGGGTGGACGAATACTAAAGGGCTCGTGTTCTCGTGGGTGGAGTACACCACAGGATGAATCAGCGTTCACCCGTGCATGCGTTACAGCTTGCTCATGTTACTGGACGTGTTGCAACGGACCCACACCACTGTGTCCGCAGTTTTTCCGCGCATGCGCCTCCCTCACTCGTATCGATAGAGGGGTTGTATCTCTCGCGAGAAGGTATACCAAGTAGCACAACATGGCAATATGTCTTAATGGCTGTTCACGTCCTCTCTGCTTATGGCGATTCGAAATGGCAACTACCGAAGAGCAGATAGTCAACGGTGTTGATGTCTCGGGACTTGAGGACGCTGTCGAAGCGATTAGTGACGACCACAGTGTTGGGAATTTCACGTTCCGGGCCGAAACAGCGTGGGAGAACGCACTCAAGTCGGTGACGACGATCGACGAATTCGATCAAGCCGGCGAGACAATCCACACTCGGGAATTCACGCTGGAGGGCGATGAACCCGAGCAGATCCTCGGAGAGCGGACCGGGCCGAACGCTGTCGAACTTCTGCTTGGGGCGCTTGGATCGTGCTTGAGCGTGGGCTATGCAGCAAATGCCGTTCACATGGGGATTGAGCTTGAAGAACTCCGATTCGAGATGGAAGGTGACGTCGACCTTAGAGGGTTCCTCGGGATCTCCGAGAACGTCCGTCCCGGCTATGAATCGATCACTTGCACGGCCTACGTGAAGGCCGATGCAACTGAACAGGAACTCACGAAACTCCGCGAACGTGTCGAGTCGACCTCACCACTGGTCGATTCGATCAAGAACGAAGTTCCGCTCGAAACCCGCATGGTCGCCGAATGACGCCATTCTGGCGGCGACGGCATTCTTTCTGTTCGAATCGAGATTGAGGAGAGAGATCCTCCATCCGCATTACCATCTCTGAAAGTGATTGTGGATGTATACGAAGACCGTCCTGTACATTCGTCTTGAGCTGTCTCCGTCACGCCCTCTGCAATCTCTCGTTACACGCTGAAGGGCTGTCAAAAATTTGGATGACGCACTGACTGGATCGAGAATGCTCTTACACTGATTAGTAGAGTGTACCTCCGTTAGGAACGTTCTTTTCGGGGGTGACAAGGACGGGATTGCCATCCTCACCGGGCACACCGACTGTCAGTGCTTCGGACTTGAAGCCCGCAATGCGGACCGATCCGAGGTTCGTTGCACAGAGGACCTGCCTCCCAACGAGGTCATCAGGAGCGTGGTGATAGCCCAGTTGGGCTGCTGATTGGAAGGAGTCTTCGTCCGATTCCAGCCAGAGCTTGACCATCTCTGGTTTCTCTGCTTCGGGGAACGGTTCTGCCTTCTTAACTTCGGCAACGCGGATCTCGACATCGAAGGGATTCTCGCTCATGCAGAGGACAATGTCTGTGATCTGCATAACTTGAGGAGGTGGTTGTATCTCTAGAATTAGGGATTGGTGTGCCTTGTTGAATCCACAGATGGCGTAGCGATCACTCCTTGATGGCTTGTTCGAGGTTGTAAACGGCGACGGTGAGCACAAGTTCTCTGAATTCGCGGTACCAAGCGCTCGGCCCGACAGCGGATCC
>NZ_JBZYDM010000013.1:0-70405 GCF_058933345.1 Halomicrobium sp. HArcht3-1
AAGATAAGCCTGCCTGCGTTTCGGTGAGTACTGGGGTGTGCGAACCCCTGGGAAACTCGATTCGCCGCCTGCCCATTCATACTTTAAAGCCCGCAGCCACGGTGGCTGCGGGCTTTTTTCATGTCGTGGATTGCCCACTGCGGTCCTCGTGATCGTGGGGCAATCGGCGACGAACTCATCTTCAGCCATCGATCAGTGGGAACGCTGGTCGGTGGCTGTTCGCACTTCTCTGCGAGTGGTGACTGAGAGTGGATGGTGTGACTGCTGTCCCGACACACTCTACGGTGTGGGCCGTTTCGGAGTCCTGCTGGGGGATGCTTTCGATGGAGTGGGCTGTGCATAACTAACTGACAGTCTCGCGAAGGGCGTTCCATGTCGCGACGAGTGAAACTCAACGAGTTAGGTGAGTACTTCGGTGAGCTGGAGTATCCGGTTGGACGCAAGCGACTTGCAGACGAGTTCGACGATGTCGTGCTGGTCTATGCAGATGGGCAGGAGTCGTTACCAGCGGTGCTGGAGCGGATCGACGACGAGGAGTTCGAGTCGACGGACGATTTTACGACGGTCTTGATGAACGCGCTGCCTGTCGAAGCGGTCGGTGAACCGGGGCAATCCGAAGGCGAGGGGTAATCCGAGACCGCTACGCTTAAGCGAATTACCCCGTTAGCTGCAACTGCGCCAAGGTGGCAGAGTCCGGCCTAACGCAGCGGCCTGCAGAGCCGCCCATCGTCGGTTCAAATCCGACCCTTGGCTTCTTTCTCGCGAACGATATCGTGAGCGGCGAGGATTCGCTGGACGGATTCGAACGCGTGAGCTTGGGTACAACGAACAGGGTCAGCCGTGTCGGAGACCAGACGGGTTCGGGGACTGGTGGCTGCCGACCGGGGGGATTCGAAGCGAGCGTGACGCGGTGCTGTGTCTGATTCTCGACTGGCGGATGACGTGTCAGCGAAGGGTAGGTTAGCGGCAGCGCCTGAGCGTGTATTGGATCGCCTGTGGGGTCGAAAGCGAATCGAGTGGGGGCGTTATTCGTCGATGTACGCGGCGAGATCCAGCATCCGGTTGGCGAAGCCAAACTCGTTGTCGTACCAGGTCAGAACTTTGACGAGACCGTTGACGATGTTGGTGTTTTCGAGGTCGACCAGCGTCGAGTAAGGCTGGCCGAGTACGTCACGGGAGACGATGGGGTCGTGGCTGACGCCCAGCACGCCTTCGAGTTCGCCGTCGGCGGCGGCTTCGAACGCGGCGTTGATGTCGGTCTCGGTGGCGTCGTCTTCGAGCGTGAAGACGAACTCGGTGATCGAGCCAGCGGGGACGGGGACGCGCATCGCCATGCCGTCGATTTTCCCATCGAGGTCGGGCAGGACTTCGGTGGCGGCCTGTGCGGCACCGGTCGTCGTCGGAATGATGTTTTCGGCGGCGGCGCGGCGGCGGCGCGGTTTGCTGTTGGGGCCGTCGACGAGGTTCTGGGTACCGGTGTAGGCGTGGACGGTCGTTAGCTGGCCGGATTCGATGCCGAACTCCTCGTTGAGGACTTTCGCGACGGGCGTGATGGAGTTGGTCGTACAGGAAGCGTTCGAGACGATGTCTTCGCCGTCGTATTCGTCGTGGTTGACGCCGTAGACGAGCTGTTTGACGGGTGTGTCGCCCTTCGGCGGTGCAGAGATGACGACCTTGTCTGCGCCGGCGTCGAGGTGCTGGCTTGCGTCCTCGTGGCTGCGGAAGATGCCGGTCGCTTCGAAGGCGACGTCGACGTCCAGTTCTGTCCAGGGAAGCTGTGTGGGATCGGTCTCGTGGAAGACGCCCGCTTCGAAATCGGTACCGTCGACGGTGAGCGTCCCGTCGTCGAGGCTGGCACCGTCGAGTCGGCCCATAACGGAGTCGTACTTGGCGAGATATTCGATCTCTTCGTCTTCCATAACGTCGTTGATACCGACGACCTCGATAGCATCGCTGTCGAGCGATGCGCGGAACACGTTTCGACCGATACGGCCGAACCCATTGAGACCGACGCGGACAGTGTCGTTACTCATAGTGGCTAGCCCGTCTACAGTGAGTAAATGGCTTTCGAAGTGGTTGAGGGTTCGATACGGAACGTCCCTATTGTGAATTGATCTCACAATATGGGAACTGTTCGTGGCGGTTGTGCGAGTCGTCGTTCGAACGTTCTCTCTCACTATCGGATGACCGACTCAAACGGTCGTGGCGATGGGGGCGGTGGCCGAAGGTTTATTCCCCAACGTCGCCCAATATCTGGTAGGATGAGACGCGACGACCGAGACGACCCCTTCGACGAGTTCTTCCGCGAGCTAGAGCGGATGATGAACGACGTGATGGGACCGGAGGGAGATGTCCATATCGAACAGGGTGGCGGCGGTGGCACGGGAGGCACAGAGATGCATCTCGACGTTCACGAGACGGACGATCAGCTCAGGGTCGTCGCCGACGTGCCGGGCGTCGACAAGGAGGATATCGATCTGAAGTGTGATGGCAAGGTGCTGACGATCCAGGCGATGGGGACACATCGAGACTACGACGACCAGCTTTCGCTCCCGGCACGGGTCGACGAACACTCCGCGAACGCGACGTACAACAACGGTATCCTCGAGGTCACGTTCGACCGCGCCGAGGATGCAAGCGACATCAGTCTCGACTGATCACGACTCCGTCCGGCCGTTCTACGGTTTCTATCGACGTGCTGTCTTCTCGATGAGCCTCGCGAGCTCGTCCCAGAATCCGTCTTCGTACTTCGCCGCTCGGTCGATTGTGGGCCGGGCGTTGGTCTCGTTGACGACGGTGCGGTCGTCGGTGACGAGCAGGTCCACACCGAGATAGTCGATGTCGAGTGCCGTGGCGGCGCGCTCGACCAGTTCGCGGTGTTCGTCGTTGAGCGAGACGCCGGTGGCCTCGGCCCCGCGGTGGACGTTGTGCTTCCACTGACCGCTCGCGAGTGCGGCTTCCGGCAGCCGTCGCTCGACAGCGCCGACGTATTCCCCGTCGACGACCATCGCGCGGTAGTCGCGTGCGTCGGGGAGAAACTCCTGGACGAGGAAGGACTGGTCGCCGGTCGCGCGGTAGTCGTGGACCAGATCGAGGTAGTCACAGACGCCCAGAAACGAGTCGAGATCGTGGGCCTTCGCGATGCCGACGCCCCGTGTCGTCGCGTTGGGTTTGACCACTACGGGTGGATCGAACCGCTGGAACGTCTCGACGAGTGAGGATTCGTCGACGGGGTTCGAGACGACGACGCTCTGGGCTGTCGGAACGGCTGCGCTCGCGAGGCGAGCGAGCGCTTCGCCCTTGTGTCGCGAGCGGAGGATCGCCTCGCGGTCGTTGACCCACGGCACCCCAAGCAGTGCGTCGGTGACCCCGCCCTCGGCGAGGCGAGGGGGGAAGACGAATCCCACGTCGTAGTCCTCGAAGGGGTCGTCACCGATCGCGAGTGTCCGCTCGTCGGTTTGGACGTGTCCGACTTCGATTCCGCGCTCGGCCAGTGGGTCGCGCATTCGCTCGTAGGTCTCGGCCTTCGTCGGGACCGCCAGCCTGCGCATATGCTCCGTTAGGTGGACTCACACAAATGTCGTCCGCTCCGCTGTTTCGCGGTCGAGTTGGCTGAATACGATGCCGAGGATGCTCCCGTACACGACGTGCCAGGTCAGCACTGAGAGTGTCACGTTCGGGATCGGTCGTGAGACACCAGCGCCGACCACGTCGAGCCAGATGGGCATGATGATCCCGGCCCCGGCGATTGCGAGGACGAGACCGTAGACGATGCCGGCGACGGCCGTCTTCCAGCGCCACTGGCTGAGGCCGTACAGTCCTGGGTCCGAGAGGACGATGGCGAAGACGATGCCGAACAGCGTTCCGTGGACGAGGTGGATCAGGACGCCAGCGACGAGGTTCCCTTCGAGGAGGTACAGCCCTGCGATGGCGTCCCGGAGCAGTGCGAGGTTACCGAGACTGATCACGAGAGCCATCACGCCGGCGGCGACGAACCCCGCAGTGGCACCCGCACGCCACGCCACACGGGACTGGAACTGGAGCGGGACGACGATCGTCCGATTGCGAGGTTCCGAGGCCATGCTGCGATGTCATCACACTCCAGCGCCAAAAGCCGCGAGCATGGTTCACTCGCGGACGACACGGTAAGGTCGGCCAATGTCCAGCAGTCTCGGTTGACGACCATACAGTGCTGTGGCTGCCACAATGTCGGAGAACGGCAGTTTCTCGCCGTGTGCTGTCGACGCCGAGAACGGATTGCTGATCGGCTTACGCGATCAGCAGCTCTTCGCCGCGCTCGACCTTGATCCGGCACGGCGGGGTGATCTTGTTGTAGGCACGGCGGAACGCTTCCTTGACCTCGACGGCCTGATCCACGTCACAGTAGGCGGTAAAGAGGCGCTCGCCGGCTTGGACGCGCGCGGCGGTGCCGACGATCTTCCCGAAGGCCTGGCGTATCTCGAAGCAAGTGAGGTTACTTCTCCTTTCATATTTTAGAAGACACAATTATATGATATCAAGGCAAGAAATAAGAGAATATTGCCTAGGTAAAAGAGTTAAATAATAATCCAATCTGACTGGGAGGTATATCGGACAAAAGTGATAACGACGCGGATGCTCGAAGAAAAAATAGCACGCCTAAATCAGGCGTATCTGATAAAAATAAGCAGTCTAGACGGCTAAAACATAAGCTCTCTAGCTCTCCGCGTCGGAAGTTCATTAAAATACTATCAGGACTTGGATTCACATCGTCTCTCATTCAGGGATTATCAAAAGATGCGATCGCAGATGCCTCGGGAAATCCAAAAAGAGAGGTCCCATATACAGCAGGATACTTTGCGGAAAATCCGAGTAATTTGGGTATCGAAGGAGAATCCGCGGAAATCACTCCTCAATCTAATACAATGTCGAGGGACCGATGGCTTAGAATTGAGGCAACCAAACGAGCTGCTTCAAACCTCCAGGAGATGCTTCGGCAAAATATGGGGGTTTCTGGCATCTCTGTCGGTGTGTCGACTGAACAGAGTGGCAGTGGGTCCGAAAAACGCGTAGTTGTATTGAATCCTGAAGTTGATGGGGGTTCTATTCAAGAAAACCAAACGCAGGGGCAACAAACCCCCTCTCAAGTTCATAATCGAGAGATTGAAAGAGTTCTCCCCTCTCAAGCTTCGGCGAGCGTTGGATCAAATTCACACGAGGAAACCTTCGAGAATATCCCAGTTGAAGTTAGCAGTGTCTCTGTCCAACCAACTGGTATTAATAATCGCAATCGTCCACTCCCTGGAGGATGTGCGATTGAAGGCTATTTCCCAAGTAATTACTCCTGTTCAGAAGGTGTTATTGATGGAAGTACTGCTCAGCCTGTATACAATCCTGATGCTCCGGGTGGTGGTGCCTATGAAATCTTAACTGCCGGCCATGTTCTCCACCCACGTGGGAGTGGGTGCTATTCCGACACTGTTCAGTCAGTGCACCAGCCAAGTTATGAGAATGTAGTTGGTGATCCAAACATTATCAAGCGTAATCTATCATGGGAAGAACGAGATATCGACGATGATGGAACTGACGAAAGATATCTCAAAGCTGTAGATTACGACTATGGTACGGTCAATATCGGCCCTGATGTTGATTACAGGATAGCTGGAGGTGGGACGTTTGGCCCAGACCCACTGGATCTGCAAGGTTATCGCTCTTTATATTATATTGGAGATGTTGAAGATAGCGGTGACCAAATCAAACGCCAGGGGCAAGCAACTGGTCGAAATGCCGGTGAGGTCTTGTATGTTGACTTTAATAATGACTGGATGGCAACTAACATCACTGCAAACAGCGGAGATTCAGGTGGTCCGTTCTTCGAGCAATACGACACATTTGGTGAATATGATAAAGCAGCTGCGACGATGGGTATTACTAGCGTAAAGTTTACACTGGATGATGGAACGTTTACTAGTAGTACTGGTTCTGGAGGAAGTGTAATCGGTGGTGTCATGGCTGACGCGGGTGTGCAATTTGATAACTGAACCTTCCAATCATGAACAGGCGAGACTACCTGTCGGTCGTTGGTGCCTGCACGTCACTGGGTGGGTGCCTCGGCATGGCTGACAGTCCAAACAGAGATCCGCACACGGGTGGATTACCTGCTGCGATCAGCGTTGGGTCAATTTCCATGTCGGGCGTCTCTGGGGCGGAACTGTCTGTCGATATGCGGTCAGAGACTGCGAATTCCGACGGGCCAGCGGCGTTCGAAGTAACGCTGCGCAACACCAGATCGAGCGATCTGTATCTCTCCTCGACCGTCGGTCCTCGCCCACTGATGCCTGCCACGGAAAGCGACCACCTCGAACCGGGACTCGCGTTCCCGCGTGTGACGACGCCGCCTGACGAACGAACCGACACACCCGACACAGGTGCTGCAACCGATGACGATGGTGGGACGCTCGCTTGTCATCCCGAGACGGGACTGGCAAACCAGCAACTCCCCGAAAGCGGTTGCTGGCGGTGTCTCCACCCGACCGAGACTGGCATCACGACTCGAACCGTCGTCACAGTCCCGGCTGGCCAGTCTCTCACCCGTCACTATGAGGCGTGGGGTCATCAGGAGAACGCGAACGCGTGTCTTCCACGTGGGAGGTACGATGTCACCAACCGGTGTTTCGCGTCGACCGAGCGCGCGAACCCGAAGGCGAATTCGTTCGACTGGCATGCCTCGTTCAGCGTCAGCAGTCCCGAGTGAACGAGCGAGAAGATCCAGCTACTATCGGTACTCAGAAGCGCTCCGCTCCTCCCGGGAGCACGCCGAGAAAACGCTCGCCCGGCTTACGAGATCAGCAGCTCTTCGCCGCGTTCGACCTTGATGCGGCACGGCGGCGTGATCTTGTTGTACGCGCGGCGGAACGCTTCCTTGACCTCGACGGCCTGGTCCACGTCGCAGTACGCGGTGAAGAGGCGCTCGCCGGCCTGAACGCGGGCGGCGGTGCCGACGATCTTCCCGAAGGCCTGGCGCATCCCGTCGGAGACACGGTCGGCTCCGGCACCGGTCGCCTGCTTGTTCTCGCGCAGGACCTGGTGGGGGAACTTCCGCAGCGTCATCTTGTAGTTGCCCTCGCCGAACTGCTTGATGAGGTGGCGGTTCGCAGAGAGGCGGGAGGCCTCCAGCGAGCCGTGTCGAAGCTGACACTCCTCTTCGACGATCAGGGAGATCTGGACCGGGTAGTCCTCGGCGTCTGCGTTCTTGTCGCCCATCTGGTGCTGTGCGATCTTGGAACCGGGGATGCCCGTGATGTACTCACGGCGCGTGTACGACGGCTTGTCGATTTTCCGGTACATCGAGGCTGGCTTGTCCGACATAGATACTCTTGCAGGATACGAGGCCGAGCGTCGGTATTAAGGCTTCGAACTCCGTCCGCGTCCGTGTGTGAGTGTTACATGGCCCTGTCGAGTGTCCACGGCGGACCGTGGCCGGGCGGTCACTCGGTCGCGATTGCGAGCTGCTCGGCGTACGATTCGAGTGTGGCTTCGAGTTGGTCCGGGGGTACGTCCCGGACTGACGAGAGGATGAGCGCTTCGAGACCGGCTTCGAACTCGTCTGTGGAATCGAGTGTCGGCGTCGCGGTGGGTGCGTCCAACTCACCGTCGCGTGTCCGACGGATCGCTTCGCCGAAACCGTAGCCCGATCCATGGCTGTTCCCGGGGAGTTTGATCTTGAGTTCTGTGGGGTTCGACATGTGCACCACGTGGGTGGCTGACTCCTATGTATTATCCTCCTTTCTTTGGAGTAGGGGTGGGATTCCACTCGCGAGCGTGATGATCCCGAGCAGAAACCCCACGGCTGGAAACACGACCGAGTTCGCACCGCCGAAAAACGCATACAGGATTCCCAGCGAAAACATCGATAGCTGGTAGACAAAGAGCAGTGCAGATATCGCGAGGACGAGCGCTTTGTATCGGTTGACGTGGTAGTTCGTGGTGATCCGGTCGCCGTACGCGCCAGTCAGCCAGTTGTAAAACTCGACCTGATCGTCGACTGGGAGGTCGCCGTCCGAATCGTCGTATGCCGCGAGTGGATCCTGATTGTCGGCCGCGAAGTCCCGTAACGCCTCGCCACCGATGCCGATCACCTGACGGAACGGACGCACGGAGATGGCGTACGTCCCGAGCGAGACCAACAGGAGCGTCACGCCGGCGAGGGTGTAGGGGTTGATGAACGGGCCGACGACGAACTCCTCGGAGCCGACGGCGAACGTGAGGGCACTGAGGAAGAGACCCAGGATCGCCGCGTTCATCTTGAGTAGGCTTTCGGATGCGGTTTGATTCCGCTCGAAGAGAGTGTACTGTCGCGTGACTGATTGCTGGCCCTCTTCGATACAGCGTTCGTAGATGTCGATCCACACCGCACCGCCATCGTCCGCCTCCTGATCCGAAGACATGTGCCCACGCACACGCCGGGGCGTCGGTTGGTTATAGACTGCCTATCCGGTCCCCTGACACGCCGGTCTCGCCAGGTGACATCGACCGTACTACCGTTCTTTTGCCCTTCGAGGGACTAGCACGTACTGTATGAACATGCTCGTCGAGGGCGAGTGGCGGACAGATACGTACCAGACGACCAACGAAGACGGCGAGTTCGATCGAGGGACGACGGCGTTCCGTGATCGCATCGAGGACGATCCAGACGCCCGCTTCCAGCCAGAAGCGGGGCGGTACCACCTCTACGTTTCGTACGCCTGTCCGTGGGCACACCGGACGCTGCTCGTCCGGGCGCTCAAGGGACTCGAAGACGCCATCTCGGTGGATATCGTCGACCCGTTCCGGGACGAGGACGGCTGGCAGTTCACACCGGCGAAGGCGGGGTGTACCGAGGACACGGTCAACGATAGCGACTATCTGCGAGAGGTGTACCTGCAGGCAGACCCGGAGGCGACGGGTCGGGTGACCGTGCCGGTCCTGTGGGACAAACAGGAGGAGACCATCGTCAACAACGAGTCCAGGGAGATCCTGCGGGTGCTCGACATGGAGTTCGATTCGGTGGCGACGCGTGACGTAGACCTCTACCCCGAGGGGTATCGCGACGAGGTCGACCGGATCATCGACGCCATCTACGAGCCGATCAACAACGGCGTCTACCGCACTGGCTTTGCCGACAGCCAGTCGGCCTACGACGAGGCCGTCGCGGAGCTGTTCGACGCCCTCGATCACTGGGACGGGGTACTGGCCGACCAGCGGTATCTCGCTGGTGATCGCCTGACGGAAGCGGACATCTGCATGTTCACGACGCTGGTGCGTTTCGACGAGGTGTACCACACCCACTTCATGTGCAACCGTCGACTGATCGAGCAGTACGACAACCTCTGGCCGTACCTGCGTGATCTCTATCAGACGCCGGGTGTGCGTGAAACAGTAAACATGGACCACATCAAGGAACACTACTACACGACCCATCCCGACGTAAGTCCGAAGCGAATCGTTCCGACGGGACCGAACCCGGACTTCGAGGCGGCCCACGACCGCGACGAACTGCCGGGTGGACCGCCGGAAGGGCTGTTCGAACGGGTCTGAGGATCGGTCGAGAATCGGTCGTCGGCCGGAACCGTGACCACCGATAGTATCAGGTAGATAGACACACTCAGTGGTGGGCATGGAAGACGAAGCGTGGCGTTCGGTCGACATCATCAAGAACAAGAAGGGAGAACCGCACGTCCTCCAGCAGAAGGTGAAGGTGCTGACCGCCGGTGTCTCCGAGGAATCGGCGGGCTACACGAAGCCGATGGTCGAGCACCGACTCGTGCCCCTCGCCGAACTCACCAAGTTCTCCGCCTGAGATCAGGCCGTCAGCCGTTTCGCGTGTGCCCGGTACTTTTCGGCGAGGCGCTGTCGGATCGTATCCGTGTCCGTCTCGCCGTCGTCGTTGATGAAGTACGTCCGGCCGCGTGGCCCGCCGTACGTGCCGTGGAGGTCGTAGACGAAGCCGTAGACGGACACGTCTTCGGGAATCTCGTCGGACGCTTTCAGGAAGGCGACCTGCTGGTCGACGTTGTACTCGACGAGGCGGTTGACGACCGCTTCGTCGTCACCGTCGGTGGCGACCGCGTCCAGTCCGTCTTCGACGACCGGTTCGAGCGTCTCGACCCACTTCTGGATGCCCACCGGGTGGTCGCCGTCGCCCGTGACGCGCTGATAGGCCGCCGTCACCGCCCCACAGCCGGTGTGGCCGACGACGACGACGGTCTCGGTGCCGGTGTACTCGACGGGGTACAGGAGGTTACCGTTGACGACGCGCTCACCGTCGACGCGGTCCCACGCCTGATTCCCGATGTTGCTCGGGGTAAAGAGCCAGCCCGGTTCGTCGACGTCGAACATCCCCTCCTGTGAGACGCGTGAGTCCGCACAGCACATAGAGACGGCCGCGGGGTACTGGCCGTCTTGCACGTCGTCGAAGAAATCGTCGGGGCGACTCTCGACGTGATCGTCGTTCCCCGCCAGCAGAGCTGTGAGCGTGTCGTCGGCCATGTCCGTGCACTCTCGCGACTCGTTCTTAAGCCCAACTCTTCGCGCCCACGCTGTCGGTCGTCAGTTCTGACCGGCAGTGCTGGCGCTCGTCGGTGTGATAGAAACGAAAATTGCCGGAGAAGCGCAGAACGGCGATTACGGCCGAACGCGTATCTCCGAGACCGCTGACGTTCGATGACCGACTTACAGTCGGGTGACGTTCGTCGCGCGGGGGCCTTTGTCGGCCTGTTCGATGTCGAATTCGATCTCTTGGCCTTCCTCGAGGTCCGGACCGCCCACGTCTTCCATGTGGAAGAACACGTCGTCGTCAGCGTCCTCAGTTTCGATAAAGCCGTAACCGCCCGTGTCGTTGAAGAAATCAACAGTACCGGTTGCCATTGCGACTAAAGGAATGAGAGGGGGACGGATAATACTTCCGAGAGATGGCTTACCACGGACCACGGCCCCGAAATCGTCCGGCTTTCGTCGGCCAGTACGCCCGCCCGCTAACGGTTTTCCCGCCGCTCGACACGCGACAATCCACCTATATGATATATCCTCTCTGTGACGGTTCGCGCAGGGTATTTTTATTGGTCCGTCGCCACGTACGCACATGGCAGATGGAGGCCTCTGGGTCGGGGCACACGTTCGCGACGGCACGTGGGTTGCGGTGGCGTTCGACCGGTCTGGGTTCGACCACGCGGCGACGTTCGACGGGATCGGCGACCTCTGGTTTCGCTACGAAGACGACGCCGAGACGATCCTCGTCGACGTGCCCATCGGGCTTGTCGAGGAGGCAGACGGTGATCGCGAGTGTGACGCCCTCGCGCGCACTATCGTCGGTCCCCGGGCCGAGGCGATCGTCGCCCCGCCCGCTCGTGAGGCGCTTCGCAAGCGGCGCTATCCCGTCGCGACCAGAACGCACGAGCGCGCGACCGGACAGGATCTCTCTCGCCGGGCCTTCGAACTGAGCGAGACCATCGCGACGGTCGATCAGTTACTCCGGGAGTTCTCCGATGCGCGCGACCTCGTCGCCGCCGCCCATCCCGAGGTCGCCTTCTGTGCTTTCGCTGGCGAACGGATGGCCCACGACCGCGAGACGGCAGGGGGCTACGCGGAGCGACTGCGGACGCTGGCGTCGATCGACCGCGATGCACCGCCGGCCGTGCAGGCCGCCGCCGAGGCGATGGGGGGCGCGCCGGTCGCCGTCGCCGACGTACTCGACGCGATGGTGCTTGCCTACACTGCGTTGCCACACGATGGGACGCTCCGCTCGCTCCCGCCCCAGCCACCGCTCGACGCCAACGGGCTACCGATGCAGATCGTCTACCGGGCCGACGAACCGCTGGTCGAGCCGACGGCGTGACCGGTGACATTCGCGCCGACGGACACCGTTTTGGTCGCCGATGTTTGAGTGTGGGATATGTCGGAGGAGACACTGTACGATCGACTCGGCGAGCGCGACGGCATCCGGGCCGTCGTCGACGACTTCTACGACCGACTGGTGGCCGACGACGACCTTGGTCACTTCTTCGCGGACGCGGACATGGCACTACTGCGTCGTACTCAGACCGACTTCCTCTGTGAGGCCGCCGGTGGTCCCGAGACCTACGACGCGACACCGGTCCGGGAAGCACACCTACACGTCCCGTTCGAACCCGAACACATCCAGCAGGCCGTTGCGCTACTGGAAGAGAGCCTCGACGCGTTCGACGTACCCGACGAGGACGCCGCGGCCGTGGTCGACGCCGTCGCGGCCTACGAGGCAGAGTTGCTGGCGACCCCCGACGACGAGTGACCCGTCTCGGTTCGAGACCGACGACCCACCGCCCGACCCTGAGCGTTTTTACTCGCTCGCTCACTGGCTACTCGTATGACCGACTCCTTCGGCATCGGCTTCGTCAGTGCCGGCTTCATCACGCGCGAGTCACACGCTCCGAGCGTCGGCTACCTTCCGGATGTCCACGTCGCGGGCATCCAGAACCGAACGCGAGAAACCGCCGCGGACCTCGCCGAGACCTGCCGCACGGAGGGATGGGGCGACCCGAGCGTCTACGACGAGGGGCGGGTCGCCGACCTCGTCGCTGACCCGGACGTGGACGGGCTGTGGGTCACCAGCCCGAACTTCACGCGCGTCGATGTCGTCGAAACCGTCGTCGAGGCGGTCGAAGACGGTGCCGAGCTACAGGGTATCGCGCTGGAAAAGCCGGTCGCGCGCAACCTCGCGGAAGCCACGCGCATCGTCGACCTGATCGAGGACGCCGGGATTCCGCATGCCTACCTCGAAAACTGGGCGCACGAACCGGACATCGACAAGCTCCGGGCGTTGCTGTGGGAACAGGGCCGCGATGCGGGACGGCCCTACATCGCCCGGTCGCAGGCCGAACACGGCGGCCCACACTCGGGGTGGTTCTGGGACGGCCAGAAGCAGGGCGGGGGCGCGCTGACGGACATGCTCTGTCACGCGCTTGCGGGTAACGACTTCCTGCTGTCGGACCCGGACGGCGAGGACACACTCGAACCGGTCTCGATCTCGGCGGACACGGAGACGGTCAAGTGGGCACAGGACGCGTACGCAGACCAGCTCGACGAGGACTTCGGCCTCGACTTTCGGGCGAACCCGGTCGACGACTACGCCCGGACGACCGTCCGCTACGAGGACGGCGATGGCAACACCGTCATCTCGGAGGCGACGGGATCGTGGTGTTACGTCGGCAGCGGGGTGCGACGGACGATCGAACTGCTCGGCCCGGAGTACTCGGGGCAGGTCCTCTCGGACGACTCGTCGTCGAGCGTCTTCTTCTCGGACGAACTGGGCGAGGGTGAGGGATGGGCCGAGAAACAGACCGCAACGAGCGGCCGGATGCCCATCGCCGCCGCCGACGTGGTCAAGAGCGGGTTCGTCGCGGAGAACCGCGACGCCGTCGCCGCCTTCCGCGAGGGTGAGAACGCGATGCTCGATCTGCACGACGGGGTACGAATCCTCCGTCTGTGCATGGCCGCGTACAAGGCCGCAGAGGAGGGCGCTGACGTGGACCTGCGCGAGGTCGATCTGAGCGACTACGTCGCGCCGCCCGCGCGGGAGTGACGCTCACGGATTCATCCGGAGCGCGTAGATGATACAGACGAGACCGACGAGTTCGAGCGTCTGGATGATCGCCTGTCCACCCGGACCCGACAGCCACGGGAACACCAGTGACAGTGCGACCACGGGGAGTGGTAACCCCAGAATGATGCCGAATCCGATCGCGAAGAACAGCATCGGTCGGCTGTCGTTGCGCCGGTACCCCCTGAACGACAGATAGGCGATGAACAGGCCCAGCGCCGCACCGACCAGTTCGTAGCCCTGTAACAGCAGCCCGACCGTCCCGAGTGGCTCTGTCGTCATCTATATCTCCTCCACGAACCGTGTGAGTCGGTCGGCCATGTTTTCACGGCGGTCAATCGAGAGCTCCAGTTCTCCGTCGACCAGCTCGACGGTCACGCTCCGAACGGTTGGCTCGTACACTGTCCGGTGGTGACCCCCTTCGGGGTCGAGCTGTGTCTGTCCGACGATCAGGTCGAACGCTTCGAGCTGTTCGAGCCGACGGTAAATCGTCGGCCCTGACGCGTCACACCGGCGTTCGAGAGTACTTGCTGACATGGGTTCCTGGCTGGTCTGCGTGAGGATCCGTCGTGCTGTCTCGTCTTCGAGTAGCCCCGCGACAGTCTCGATATCGGGGTCCTCGCTCACAGTAGTCTGTACGCACGAGGTGACTGTAAAAACCGCTTCGGTGCTTCAGCGCGTGAAGTACTGGTCGCGTTCATATGCACCCGGCAGACCGACTGTGACGCACGGATGTCAGACACACCGATCGTCGATCGACACCCGGTCGCATCGTTTTTCGCCCTCAGCTTTGCGTTCTCCTGGGGGCTGTGGATACCCGCTCTCGAGACACTCCAAGCGACGTTCGGCCGACTCGTCGTCGTCCCCGGTGCGTTCGGCCCGCTGGCCGCTGGCGTCGCTGTCACCTCCCTCCAAGGAAACTCCGTTCGCGTGTGGCTCCGCTCGATCCTCGACTGGCGGCGCTCGCCGCGAGCGTACCTCCGCGCCGGGGCTGTGCCGCTCGGGATCGGCGTCGTACTCACTGTCGCCGCCGTCTGGCTTGCCGGTGGGATCGCCGCTGCGATCGGTCCCGTCGTCGCCGTGTTCGCTATCAACATCGTCTTCACGACGCTGCTGGGTGGCGGACAAGAGGAGTTTGGCTGGCGCGGGTTCGCACTGCCGCGGCTGCAGGCCCGCTACGACGCCCTGACTGCGAGCATCGTCGTCGGGGTCGCTTGGGCGCTGTGGCACATGCCGATGTTCGTCTTTGGCGTCTACCAGCTCTCGCCGTTTCCCTACGCAGTCGGTGTCGTCGCTTTCTCGGTCGTGTTGACGTGGCTGTACAATACTTCCCGCGGCTGTGTTCCGGCGATGGTCCTCGCCCACGGCTTGTACAACGCGAGTGTCAACGTCGCGCCCGCACTCGTCGGCGGAAAGTCGGCGCTGCCGGTCTCTTTTGCTGTCCTGCTCGCAGCCGTCGTTTCGACACTGGCTCTCGGTCTCGTCTGGCGGTACGGTCGTGCCTCGCTGGCCCCCTGTCAGGTCTACACGCAGCCCCGAACAGGACTGTCGAGTCGAGACACCACCGACGCTGATCCGGCGGTCGCCAGTGGGCCATGACTGCTTCGGGCCGCGTCGTTCCCGAACTCACGTCGCTCGCACTGGTCCTCGCGACAGTCGCGTCGGGACTCCTGCTGGCTCCGTCGCTCCCGGAGACGATGATCGTCGGCTGGCATCTCGACGTCGCCGGCGAGGTTTCGGTCACCCGCGGACCGCGGCTGCTCGGCCTGACGGTGTTCCCCGCGCTGTCGGTCACGGCCTACCTCTGCCTGCGATCCGTCCGCCTCCTACTCGATGTGGAGAGTGCCATCCGTCCGCGGTACTACGAGACGCTCGTCCACCTCGTGCTTGGCTCGCTCGCCTTCGGGCAGGCGTGGCTGTTGACGGTGAACCTTCAGTAACGCCGCCGTCACTCCACCAGATCGAGCCGTTCGCCCGCGTCGGCACTCCGACGTGCGGTCTCGATGATCCGGTGGGCCTCGCGACAGAAGGCCGGGTCGGCCGGTCCCTCGGGTTCCGCGCCCGTCTCCAGCAGGTCGGCGACGTAGGTAGCGAGGTTCTCGAATCGCTCGGGCAGGTCGTCCGGTTCGACGGCGTACCCCTCGGGCTGGTCGGCCGTCGTCACGCGAATCTCGGCCCGTGGGTCGCGCGTGCTGATCGCGCCCTCGGTGCCCACGATTTCGTAGCCCTTCGCGTTCTGGGGCTGGGTCTCCCACGGATTTGTGAGCATCCGCCACGTCGTCTGTAGCGTCGAGAGACCGTCGTCGTAGCGACAGATCGTCGAACTCTGTGCGTCCACGTCCATGTCGTCCGGGACGTAGCGCTCGGCGGTGACCGACTCGGGGAGGTCGCCGTCGCGGAACCACGTCGAGAACGTCGCTCCGTAGCCCAGATAATCGAGCATCGATCCGCCACCGGCCGCGTCGTCGTAGAACCAACTGCCCTCGGGCGGCGCGCCGGCGTTGCCCCCGTAGTACTGGACCTCGATCACGTCACCGATGGTCCCCTCGGCGACGAGGCGCTTGAGGGTGTGTTTGACGGGGTCCCACATGACCGGCCAGTTGACGACGAACAGCCGGTCGCTGTCGGCCGTCGCCGCGAGCATCCGGTCGGCGTCGGCGAGTGTCGCAGCCATCGGTTTCTCGATGGCGAGGTGGACGTCGTACTCGGCGACGCGCTCGACGAAGGCCGCGTGCTCGGAATTTCTGGGACATCCCATCACGATGTCGGGATCGGTCTCGGTGAGGCAGGCGTCCAGATCGTCGTAGGTGTCCCCCTCGTCGAGGTCGAGGTCCGAGAGCGCGGTCTCCATCGATCCCGTCGACGTGGCTGGCTCCTCGTCACACACTGCGACGACCGTCATTTCGGGGTGGTCGTGGAACCACTGGAGGTTCGTGTTCTGGTGCATCTGGTCGAAGTTCGCGCCGACGACACGGTAGGACATACCTGTTCGTCTCACCGGCGCTCGAAAAGGGTTGTGTGGGCTGTCGTCGAGCCACCAGGCGGTCCGCGAGCGTTCATACTGCCGGCAGTATCAGTCCGAGCGCTCGGCGACGTGGACGAGCTGTTTCCCGATGTTGTCGCCGTCGAACAGGCCGAGGAACGCGTCGGGTGCGTTCTCCAGTCCCTCGGTGACGGTCTCGCGGTACTGGATCGCTCCCGAGGCGACCCACTCCCCGAGCTGTCGTGTCGCCGTCTCGAAGCGGGGCTGGAAGTCGCCGACGAGGAACCCTTCGATGGTCGCGCGCGTCTCGATTAGCTTGCCGAGCTTTCGGGGTCCCATCGGGCGCTCGGTCGCGTTGTACTGCGAGATCTGGCCGCAGACGGCGACCTGAGCGTCGACGTTCAACTGCGAGAAGACGGCGTCGGTGATCGGCCCGCCGACGTTGTCGAAGTAGGCGTCGACGCCGTCGGGTGCGGCCTCGGCCAGTGCCGTCCGGTAGTCGTCGGTCGTCTTGTAGTTGATCCCGACGTCGAAGCCCAGTTCGTCTTCGAGGAAGGCGACTTTCTCGTCGGAGCCGGCGAAGCCGACGACGCGAGCGCCCTGCAGTCCTGCGATCTGGCCGGCCACGGAGCCGACCGCACCGGCCGCGCCACTGACGACGAACGTGTCGACCGCGGTCGGCTGTGCGACCTCTTTCGTCCCGAAGTAGGCGGTGCGCCCGGGCATCCCCAGCACGCCGAGCGCCGTCGAGATCGGTGCCAGGTCGGGGTCGACGGGGTGGAGTTCGGTGCCCGGTGCGGTCGCGTAGTCGGCCCACTGCAGGCGTCCCGTGACTACGTCGCCCGGTTCGAAGCCCGCGCCGTTGCTCTCGACGACCTCGCCGACGACGCCGGCCTTGAGCGGTTCGCCGACGCCCCACGCCTCGGCGTAGGAGTCACCGGCGGCCATCCGCCCGCGCATGTAGGGGTCGACCGAGAGATACAGCGTCTTGACGAGCGCCTCGCCCGGTCCCGGCTCCGGCACGTCGCGCTCGGCCAGTTCGAAGGTGTCCTCGTCGGGACGGCCCTCGGGTCGCTCCGCCAGCAGGAACACGCGGTTGGTCTCTGTCATCACTCTCCGTTGGCCGGGGCGTAGGAAGTGGCTTCGCACACGGCGGTGCTGTTTGTGGCTGTTGTTGTCCGGGCGAGCGAAGGCTGAAAGCGCTGGAGGACAACGGTCGACCAACGAGATGCACGGTGACGTTCGACTCAGGCAGTACGACCCCCGCGACGAGACGGCCGTCTGGACGCTCCACGAGTGGGCAATGGGCGCGGCGGGCACCGATCCCGACGACGTTCCGGGCACCGACGACCTCCGCCAGATCGAGGCACGCTACCTCGACGACGACGGGTCCTTCCTCGTCGGCGTCGCGGACGGTCTCGATATCGACGACGACCACGACTGGCCCCGGACGTTCGACGGGCGACTCGTCACGATGGGCGGCCTGCTCCCGTCCGAGGCGGGCCACGCCGACGAGCGGACGGTCGCCGGTGCGGCCGAACTCCACCGGATGCGCGTCGCACCGCCGGCACAGGGGCGTGGCTACGGACGGGAACTGCTCGCAGCACTCGAACGGCGGGCCGTCGAACTGGGCTACGACCTGTTGCTGGCGACGACGGCCCGGCGTCAGCAGGCCGCAGCGCGGTTCTACCCGGCGGCGGGCTACGAGGAAGTCGACCGGTCGACGATGGGCGAGTACGAACTGCTCCACTTCGAAAAGCGGCTGTGATCCCGCCAGCCCACCGCACTACGATCGTCGATCGTTATAGAAGCTTTATAACCATTCGTGGACGAGTAGCGTCGTATGTCCGACGGCGAATTCGAAGGATTCGGTGGACGACACGTCCCCGATCCACTGGTAGAACCGCTCGAACAGCTCGCGACAGCCTACGACGAGATCAAGGACACCGACGAGTTCCAGACGGAACTGCGGAATCTACTGGAGGACTTCGCCGGTCGACCGACGCCGCTCTTTCACGCCGAGACCCTCAGCGAGCGCTGGGGTGCGGAGATCTATCTCAAGCGCGAGGACCTGCTGCACGGCGGTGCCCACAAGATCAACAACACGCTCGGGCAGGCCCTGATGGCGAAACAGGCCGGGAAAGACCGCCTGATCGCCGAGACTGGGGCAGGCCAGCACGGTACGGCGACGGCGATGGCCGGCGCGCTGCTCGACATCGACACGGAAATCTACATGGGCCGGAAGGACGCGAATCGCCAGCGGATGAACGTGTTTCGGATGCGCCTGATGGGCGCGGAGGTCAACGAGGTCACGCGGGGCAACGAGGGACTGGCCGACGCCGTCGACGCCGCCCTCGAAGACTTCGCGCACAACGTCGACGACACCCACTACCTCGTGGGCAGCGTCGTCGGTCCCGACCCGTTCCCGCGGATGGTCCGGGACTTCCAGAGCGTCACCGGTGAGGAGGCCCGCGAACAGTTTCAGGAGCGCACCGGTGAGTTGCCCGACGCGGCTGTGGCCTGCGTCGGCGGCGGGTCGAACGCGATGGGACTGTTCCACGCGTTCCGTGACGACGACGTGGCGTTCTACGGCGGCGAGGGCGGCGGTGAAGGGGCTGACTCGACGCGCCACGCCGCGCCACTCGCCGATGGTAGTGAGGGGGTCATCCACGGCATGAAGACTCGCGTCATCCACGAGGACGTGGAGGTACACTCCGTCTCGGCGGGACTCGACTACCCCGGTGTCGGCCCGGAACACGCGATGTTCCGCGAGGTCGGCCGTGCCGAGTACCGCGGGATCACCGACGACGAGGCCCTCGCTGCCTTCCGCGACCTCGCCGAAGCAGAGGGGATCATTCCGGCACTGGAGACGAGCCACGGGGTCGCACTCGCGAAGCAACTGGCCGAGGAAGGCGACCACGACACCATCCTCGTCAACCTCTCGGGCCGCGGTGACAAGGACATGGAACAGGCCGCCGAGTTGTTCGAGCTGTTCTAGCCGACCGCGTTTCACGCTTTCTCGGTCGAGCGGCCGTTTGTCGGTGCCTAACAACGTCGCTGGAGACCGTCGCGGCGGTCATGCTCCTGTTTGGCCTCCTCCTCTGGCTGACACTCGCACTGCTCGCCTGGCTCTTGCTGTACGCGTACGGCGAGCGAGCACAGCAGGACGGCCTCGATACGCCGTCACCGTGACCGGCGTCGATCAGACGATCGAATAGGCCGCTGCCGCGGTCAGTGCCAGCGCGACGAGCAGGCCGCCACCGGCGAGATACGACACGGCGCGGGGTTCCCAGCGCAAATGCTGGTAGTAGCCCGCCACCAGCAGGGCCTTGATCACCGACAGGACCATGATGATCCCGAAGGCCAGCCAGTAGTTACTGTCGAGCAGGCCGACGGTCTCGACGAGGGCCTGCACCGTTGCGAACACGAACAGCACGCCGAAGACGACCGTGTACAGTTTGGTGTGTGACATGATTGGCTCACCTCAGAGGATGTAGAACAGGGGGAACAGGAACAGCCAGACGATGTCGACGAGGTGCCAGTACAGCCCGAAGTACTCGATGGGCTTCTCGTTGCCCATGTACGCGCCGCCCCAGGTCCTGACGACCATGTAGGCGACGATCACCAGCCCGATGATGACGTGGGCGGCGTGCAGGCCGGTCGTCAGGTAGAACGTCGACGACGCGAGGTTCGTCGTGATCCCCCAGCCCTCGGGGAACGCCGCCGAGCCGTGCAGATTGAACAGATGCAGCCACTCGATGCCCTTGTTGACGAGGAAGCCGATGCCCAGCGCGAACGTCGCACCGAGCGAGGCGAGCACGCCCCACTTCGACTCCCGCTCGGCGGCGACCATCGCCAGCACGACGGCGAAGGAGGAGGCAAGCAGGAGGTAGGTGTTCACCAGACCGGGGAAGGTGACGTGGGCCGCGGGGATCAGTTCGTGCCAGGCCTCCCAGCCGTAAGAAAACCGGATGAAGGCGTACGAGCCGATAAAGGCACCAAAGAGG
The DNA here is from genome assembly GCF_058933345.1 of Halomicrobium sp. HArcht3-1. Classification (NCBI taxonomy): domain Archaea; kingdom Methanobacteriati; phylum Methanobacteriota; class Halobacteria; order Halobacteriales; family Haloarculaceae; genus Halomicrobium; species Halomicrobium sp. HArcht3-1. The sequence continues at coordinate 20,582 of NZ_JBZYDM010000013.1, forward strand.
ACGATGTCGCTGGCGAGGAACGTCCACATGCCGAGTTTCATCTTCTCGACGCCGCCGTAGGGCCAGCGCTCGGCGATGGCCGGTTCGGGGGCGTAGAACGGCTCCTGTGCCATCCCGACGAGCGATCCGAGGGTGACGATACCCCCGACGAGTGCGAGTGATTCGTAGACCATCGCTCCCGTCCGCACGCCCGAGAGACCGAGGAACAGGACGAACCCGCCCAGACTGATCAGGAACGGCCAGAAACTCGCGTGGCTGGCGTGGCCGTCGTGGCCTGTCGGCTCGGCGGTTCCGGTCTCGGCAGCGAGGGCGGTCTCGGCGGTCGCGAGGCCGGTCCCGCCGGCCGTGCCGGCGTCGGCCGAGCGAGTCTCAGCAGTGCCCCCATCCGTGGCAGCACCGCCGGTGCCGCCGTCGGTGGCAGTGGCCCCGCCCGTAGCGGTCCTGTCGTTGCCCGACTGACGGCGTGCGATCTCCTCGTCGTCTAAGAACTCCAACCGTCCGCTGGCGTAACTGGGGACGCCGTCGAAGTTCTCCAGCGGTGGCGGGGAGGACACTGCCCACTCGGCGGAGGTGGCGTACTCCCACGGGCGGTCACCGGCCTCCTCGCCGTGGAAGTAGCTCGTGAACATGTTGTAGAACATGATGAGGAACGAGGCCCCGAGCACGAACGCGCCGACCGTCGAGAGGTTGTGCCAGACGGTCAGTTCGACGGGGTAATTGAACACCCGCCGGGGCGTCTCCCACGCGATGAACATCGGGAAATAGAGGAGATTGAACCCGATGAAGTAGATGGCGAAGTGGACTTTCCCGAGGAACTCGTCGTACATCTTCCCCGTGATCTTCGGGTACCAGTAGTACAGCCCGCCGAAGAGGGCGGTCGCGCCCGCGACCATCACGTAGTGGAAGTGCGCGACGACCCAGTAGGTGCCCCGGAACTGGTAGTCCAGCACCACGGCGCCGAGGAAGACGCCGGTGATGCCCCCGAGGATAAAGAGGAGCAGGGCACCCAGCGAGAAGAGGAACGGCGTCGTGAATCTGACTCGGCCCTTGATCATGGTGTAGATCAGCGAGAACACCATCAGGTCGAAGGGCAGGGAGATGCCGATGGTCGTCGCCATGAAGATGGTCTTGATGTTGAGATTGATCCCCGTGAGGAACATGTGGTGCATCCAGACGATGAAACTCTGGAGTGCGACGAGCACCATCGCGAGGATGAACCATTTGCGCCCGACCAGCCGACGGCCGGTAAAGGTCTGGAAACACTCGCCCATCACACCGAGGGCAGGGAAGAAGACGATGTACACCTCCGGGTGACCGAAGAACCAGAACAGGTGTGCCCACAGCATCGACGACCCCTCGTTGTTGGCGTCGGTGGCGAACGTCGAGCCGTCGATCTGGTAGGCGAAGTAGTTCGTCCCGACGATGTGATCGGCCGCCAGGATCATCAGCGCCGCAAGCAGGGCGGCGAAGGCAAACAGCATCATCCAGACGGTGAGATTGATCGAGATCGAGAAGATCGGCAGGTCCCGCATTCGCAGGCCTTCCGCGCGCATCCGGTACATCGTCGTCAGAAAATTGACCGAGCCAAGCGTCACCGCGGCCACGAACATGATCAGCGCCAGCACGACCGAGGTCGCACCGAGTGCCTCGCCGGGCATGTACGCCGGCGTGTTCAGGGGCGCGTACATCGTCCACCCGCCCGCGAAGGTGGTCCCCTGGAAGAACGAGATGCCAAAGAGCAGGCCCGAGAACAGGTAGAGCCAGTACGACAGCGCGTTCAAGCGTGGGAAGGCCAGATCGTCGGCCCCGATCTGGAGCGGGACGAGGTAGTTGGCAAAGCCAAAGGCAAACGGTGAGATGAACCAGAACACCATCAACAGGCCGTGCGTCGAGACGGCCTGATTGTAGCCGTTCTCGCCGAGGAAGTCCGCGGCTGGACTCAACAGTTCCACCCGGAAGAGCATCGCCAGCAGCCCTCCGAAGACGAGGAAGAAGAGCGCCGTGATCAGATAGAGGATGCCGATGTCCTTGTGGTTCGTCGTGAGGAACCACCGCTTGATCGACGATTTGGGTGGGAGATCGCTCATCTCAGGCACCTCCCGTCGCGGTCACGGCGTCGTTGCTGGGCGCTTCGATCCGTGCGCCCCCGTTCGTCGACTCGGTGCCGTTGTACCAGTCGTAAAAGTCGTCTCTGGGCACGACTTCGATGGTCGCGTTCATGTAGGAGTGACCGGAACCACACAGTTCGTAGCAGTTGGCCTCGTAACTGCCGACCTGCCGGCCGACGAACCACGTTCGGGTCTCCTGACCCGGGATCGCGTCGGTCTTGAACCGCAGTTCCGGCGACCCGAAGTTGTGGAACACGTCCCGTGAGGTGACGTTCAACACGATCATCTCGTTTTTCGGCACGCGCAGCGTCGTCGAGTTGGTCTGGCCGTTCGGATAGGTAAACGACCAGCCGAACTGGAACCCCTCGACGTCGACTTCGATGGCGTTCTCCCGGACGACCTCGTTGTCCGGGCCGGTATCGATGTACAGCAGCGTGCTGTAGGTCCAGACGATCAGCGAGAGGACGATCACCGCACTGATGCCAAAGGAGAGGAACAGTTTTCGACCGCCACCGCCGCCGGTGGGGAGTTCGCCCATCTGTGGCCGATCCCCGTCGGCTTTGGTCTCCTCGCCGCGCTCGCGGTACGCGTACGCGTTGTACAGCGTATAGGCGACGACGACGATGCCGACCAGCGTCCCGAGTCCGAGAAACACCCGGAAAATCTCTTCGAACACCGCTGCCGGCGTCCGCACGCCGCCAGCGTGGGCGAGCGGGAACTGTCGAAGCACGGTGTGCATAAGCATACCATGGATCGCCATTTCCTCATGATTGATAGCAATAGACCTTAGCTATTGTGGTCATACCGTCGACAGAATCCCTGCGGTTGGACTCCGCTGCTCGTGGACTGGGCCGAACACGTGCGGGAATCTTTTTATCCCTTGACATGCTATACCACGGCATGGTCGATACCTCAGACGGCGTCGACGACCCGGTCGACGACCTCAACGAAAACGAGCAGTTCGACAGTCTGGCCGGGATCATCGGTGACGGCGTCGTCGGTGCTGCAGGCGGACTGGTCGGCACTGCGTTGATGACCGTCGTCCTCCTGATCGCCGAGAGCCTCGGCGTCTTCGAGCGTGAGGCGTTCGCGCTGCTGACAGAACTCGTCGGTCTCGAACAGGTCGTGCCGCCGATCCTCGTCGGCTATCTGATCTTCCTCGGCGGCGGGATGTTCCCGTGGCCGCTGCTGTACGCCTCTCTCAAGGAGTACCTCCCCGGCCAGCGCGACCCCATCAGCGGGGCCTTCTTCGGCTTCGCCATCTGGACCGGGTTCGTGCTGGGATTTTACACCGGCCAGTCGGGGTTGGCACTGGCCGGCTACGCCATCCTGACGCTGTTGGCCCACGTCGCCTACGGCGTCGGGCTTGGACTGGTCTTCGAGTACTTCCAGACTCGGCCGGACTCGATCGTGTAGGGGCGAGCGGCGGCGACTGACGTTTCGGTCGGTGCAACCCTTGTTCTCTGGGGCTGCTAGATGATCGGGTGGTTCGATCTATTCTGGGTTGGAATGCAGCTGTGACAGAGAGTGCAAGAGTGACCAACAACTGAACGCCCTCGGCCCGCTGGGCGGTTCTGTGCGGGATATTCTCGCTGCGCTCGAATAGTGCCCGCACAGAACCGCCCAGACGCGCCTCGCCCGTTCATTCCGCCAGGCAACAACACAGCAGGACAGCACCGTAGCCACACACCTCCCCAACCGATTCGCTCCTTCCAGTCGCTCATCCCTCGCACAGTTCCGTCGCGTCACAAGGACGCGACAGCGCGCGCCACCCCCAGTTTGGTCAGTCGTGCGGCTGTACTGACCACCGAAAGATGAGTATTCGCGCGACCGAGCGCAGCGAGGGAGAGCCTTTTTCACCACCGTCAGAGCAAGCTCTGACGAGCCTCACTTCGCTTCGCTCAGTGAGACCATGTTTTTGCGCGAGTAGTGCGGGACCGGAGGTCCCGCATACCGTGCGAACGTGCGCACAGCGCCCGTGAGCAGATGGTTCGAGCGCGCCGAAGGCGCGACCCGAACCCGACGCGGAAAAAGATGGTTAGGCTTGTACGATCCGGTGTCGATACGACGGGTATGCACCTCTCGGACGTCACGTCGACCGATGCCGCGGACATCGACACCGACCTCGCACTGCTCCCGGTCGGGAGCACCGAACAGCACGGGCCACACGCGCCGTTGGGGACGGACGTGTTGACGGCCGAAGCCGTCGCTGCCGCGGGCGCGGAGGCCTACGACGGTGAGGTCGTCGTCGCGCCCGCGATCCCGGTCGGCGTCGCCGAGGAACACCGTCACTTCGCGGGGACGCTGTGGGTCAGCGAGGACACCTTCCGCGACTACGTCCGCGAGACAATCGAGAGTCTCGCCAGCCACGGCTGGGATCGGGTGCTCGTGGTCAACGGTCACGGTGGCAACGTCGATGCGCTCCGCGAAGTCTGTGGCCGGATCACTCGTGATGGGACTGCCTACACCGTCCCGGTCACGTGGTTCGACGCCGTCGACGCGCCGGACATGGGCCACGGCGGTCCCGTCGAGACGAGTCTCCTCCTGCACACGAACCGGGCGCTGGTCGACGAGAGTCGGCTGGACGAGGCCACTGCGGGGGCTGCGGATGGCTGGGGAGAGTTCGAACACGGCGTCAATCTGGCCTTCGACACGGCCGAGTTCAGTGAGAACGGCGTCGTCGGCGACCCGCGCGAGGCGAGCGCGGACCGCGGACAGCGACTGCTCGACGCGGCGAGCGACGTGCTGGCGGACCTGCTCGATACCGTCAGTGAGCGCGAGCGCTAGGCCTCTGCTTCTTCCGCGTCGGCGTCGGCCTCAGCGTCGGCGTCGTCACCCTCGTCGGCCGACTCGGCGAACTCTTCGAGCGTTCCTCGAAGCTGTGGGATCGTACTGGTGAGGTCGCTCACCTGCTCGCGAGCATCCTCGACGTCTTCGATCAGGGCTTCGAGGTCTTCGATGGCCTCGGCGAGGTCGTCGGCGTCCTCGAAGGCGTCGGCGCGCTCGCCCATCGTGTACCACTTCTTTGCGTCGCGCAGGTGTTCCTCGGCGTCGTCAACGTCGAGTGCGCCCTTGAGTGCGTTGAGCACGCCGAGCGTGTTGTCCGCCTCTACGTCCCAGATGTCGTCGGCCGCCGGCAAGACGCTGCGGGCCTCGTCGAGGGAGGCTTCAACGTCCTCGCGCATCTCGGATGCTGCCTCACCGAACAGTTCGTCGTCGTCGAGCGTCGATTGGCTCATACACTCGTCTTCGAGCGGTGGTGGGTTAAAAGCCCGCCTGAAAGTGAAAGTGTAACCGCACGACACGAGGGGGTCGCTGTCTCGGAAACCGAAAGGAGTGGGTTACTCGTCCCCAGCGACAGATCGTCGCCGTGATCTCACTCCCAGGCGTCAGTCGCAGTGTCGCCGTACTCCTCGCCGCGAATCTCGGCGCGAATGTCGGGAATCGGGTCGAGATCGGGGGCGATGTCGCCCAGCACGAGCAGGGCGTAGTACCGCAGGAACGACTGTAGCGGGGCCTGCACGAACCCGGAGCCAAGCAGGAACAGGACGAACGCGATGACGCCGAGCACCGCGAGGACGGCGAGTGACGCGGCACTGGTCCCACCGACGGAGACGATGGCGAAGCCGACGAGACCGAACGGAATCCCGAGGACGAGCAGCACGAACACCGTCGCGAAGGCAGCGACGATGCCGATGCCGATGCCGAGAACCACGCTGATAACGATGTAGACGAGGAACTCAGCGATGTCGTCGGTCATCGCCGACCAGACACGACCCCACGCAGAGAGCAGGCCGCGGTCTTCCGCGAGCATCACCGGGACGACGAACACCTTCGTCAGGCCGACGACCAGCCCCGTGACGAGCGCATAGAGGAAGAACGCTGGTATCAACAGCAAGAAGATGCCGGCGACGGCCGCAGTCTCGGAACCGCCGATCACGCCCAACAGGAGCAAGGCAAAGGGGATGCCGATCAGGAGCAATCCGACGAGACCGATGGCGAGCTGGAAGCCAAGCAGGCGCAGGCCGTTACCGACGTTCTGGGAGAAGTACTGGCGGATGTGGACCTCGCGCTCGAACAGCGACGTGACGAAGACGAACTCCATGATCGGCGAGATAACGATCAACGCGAGGACGATCAAGACGAACAGCGCGATGAGTGCGATGACGAGCCCACCGACTGCGGCGTCGGGCAGTGCCATCCCGGGATCGGCCGTCGGTGGGCCACTGGTCCCGCCGTCGGCGAACTGCGGTATGTTCGATCCCCAGTTCGCCGCGCCGCCACCACCGCCGGCGACGAAGATCATAATCACTGCGAGTCGGAGCCACTTGCGGAACTCGAATGGGAGGAGGAACGCCTTCGTTGCGTCGATCGCGTCGTCGATGGCGTCCAGGGCGGCGTATGCCATGGTCGGGTGTACACCCACCTGGGCACTAAAATTACCGCTTGCTCCATCGTAACACATCACATGGGAGTGTCGGCCCCACAAATGGCTGGCAGCGACGCCGGGCTGTCCACGGTGTCGACGGTCGGCGGCTATGCCGACGCGTCCACGGTGTCGACGGTCGGCGGCTATGCCGACGCGTCCACGGTGTCGACGGTCGGCGGCTATGTCGACGCGTCCACGGTGTCGACGGTCGGCGGCTATGTCGACGCGTCCACGGTGTCGACGGTCGGCGGCTATGTCGACGCGTCCACGTCGTCCACTGCCATCATCGGGTAATCCCCTTCCATCTGCATACTGGTCTCGACGACGACGCCCTCGTAGTCGATGGTCATCTCGATCTCGGCGAACTCGCCGGTGAACTCCGTGTAATCGGCCGATTGTTCGGCAAGTGTCTCGCGCAGCAGGTCCTCGCGGATGTCGACAGTCACCGCCTCGCAGTAGGGCTGGTTCTCGATGGCTTCGGCCATCGCCGCCGCCAGCGAGTCGGCACTGTCGGGGCTGATCGGCGTGCCGGCGAACTGGTGGTACAGCGAGCCGAACTTGATGCCCGCCTCGAAACAGGCGACTTCGGAGTCTGTCGGGTCCATACCCGCCCGTCGGCCCGACGTGACGAAAGGCTGTCGAGAGGTGGCCGAAACCGCAAGCTACGTATCCGTGCCCCCGCTGTCTCTACCTGAATGGACGAGCCTGTTCTACTCACGGGTGCTGGCGGCGCTGTCGGGGAGGCGATCCTGGGTGGGCTCGGGGACAGCTACGAGTGGAAGCTCATGTTCCACAGTCCGCCGGTCGAGGAACCCGACCACGAGTACGTCGTCGGCGACGTGGCAAACGACGAGGACGTGCAGGCGGCGATCGAGGGCGTCGGATCGGTCATCCATCTGGCGGGCGACCCGCGACCGGACGCCCCCTGGAAGTCCGTCCTCTCGAACAACATCGACGGCACCCAGAAGATGTACGAAGCAGCGATCGAGGAAGGCGTCACGAAGTTCGTCTACGCCTCCTCGAACCACGCCGTCGGTGCCTACGAGGACGAGCGCAAGCCCGACCTCTATCGCACCCACGACGACTTCCGTCTCGACGGCACCGAGTTCCCTCGTCCGGGCAATCTCTACGGCGTCTCGAAAGCCACCGGCGAGATCATCGGCCGTTACTACCACGACGAGTACGGCATCGACGTGTGTAACATCCGCATCGGCAACCTCACCAAGGGCCACCCGCCGATCGACTACGAGCGCGGGCAGGCGATGTGGCTCTCCTATCGAGACTGTGCCCACATCCACGAGCGGGCACTGAAAGCCGACTACGACTTCGAGATCGTCTACGGAATCTCCGACAACGACCGCAAGTACTACTCCTTGGAGCGGGCAAAAGAGGTGCTTGGCTACGAGCCACGGGACAACTCCGCACACTTCGACGGCGAAGAACGAGTCGTCGAGACCGATCCGTCCTAGTCGAACAGGCCGTCGACATCCGCTGCTCGATTCTCCCGGCGCTGTACGTGCTCGACGAGTCGCTGAGCGATGATCGGTCGGTGGTCGGGTTCGCGGACAAACGAGAAGACCAGTCCCGTGAACGCACCGCTCTCGCCGGCGTCGATCTCTTCGTGGGCCCACTCACTGGCCTGCTCGACCGCGGCCACGTCGTAGCCGTCTTCGTCGGCGAGGACGCGTGCCGCGACCGCGGTCGCGTCGGCGCCTAGTTCCTCGTAGGAGAGGACGACCCCTTCGTGAGCCAGTTCGGGTGCGTCGCTCGGTTCGAAGCCCTCGGGATCGTCTGCCATCCGTTCGAGGAACGGCCGCAGGGGATCGAGGTCGACGCCTCGGTACGGCGAGGGCAGGCCTGCGAGGTAGTCCCGGGCGCTCTCGGCCAGTCCCGCTGCGCCCGTCCAGTTCTCGTCGTGGGCGTGATACACGACGGCGGTCAACTGGATCAGTCCGTGGAGCAGGCGCTCGTCGTCGGTCCCCTGTGCCAGATCGAGCCAGTGGTCCTCCCAGGCGTCGTGGGCCGCGTGGAAGCGCCCTTCGTTGTAGATCGCGATCCCGGCCCGGAGGTGGTCGCGCATACGCCACGTTCGACCGGCGCAGTGAAAAGCCGCGTGGACCGTCACTCCTCGACGACGATGACGGCATCCTCAGGGAGGTCCGACCTCCCGAGTCGGGCAATGGCGTTCGACCCCATCTGTACGTCGTAGGGTTCGACGTGCCACGAGTACGTGTACTCCGGCCCGTTCTGTACGTCGATCGACAGGCTATACTCGCCAGTCGTGTCGATCCCAGTGTCGAGTTCGCGGCTCTCGTCTTCGGCCAGTTCGACAGTCTCGTCAAGGAGCGTCGCCTCGCCGTCCGTGACGGTGACTGTGACCGTCATTGCCGGGCCGGCGTTGTCGAGTCGGATTGCAATGGGATCGTCCGGCGCTGGTGTGACCGCCGTCGGCGTTTGAGTGGCTGTCTCGGTCGACGACTGTCGATCCGTATCGCTCGATGGCGACCCACTCTCTGGGGCGTTCGTCGACGATGCGTCGGATCCGGGGTCTGACGGCGCGACACAGCCGGACAGCGAAATTCCGGCGAGACCGACTGCTCGGAGGAGGGCGCGTCTGTTCACACCGGACGGTCCGGCGGGCCTGATAAGTGCTTTCTGCGAGCGGTTTGGACCGCAAGGATTAGTTGGTGGTACCACCCAATCGCTTCCATGCCACTCAGCGACGCGCAGTTCGAACAGTACCAGCGAGACGGCTACGTCGTCGTCGAGGACGCCCTCTCCGACGAGATGGTCGACCGCGTGACGACTCGTCTTCGGGAGTACACCCACGGCGACCGCGAGCCGGCGCGCTTCCAGTCACAGCTCGAACCGGCCGTCGAGCGCGGCGAGATCGAAGTCGACGAGGAGGGCGACGCCGTCCGGAAGTTCGAAGGGTTGGGGATGGTCCAGACCGACGATGTGTTTCGGTCGGTCGCCGAACACGACCGGATCTCCGATGTGGCGGCGGAACTGCTGGGACCGAACCTCAAGCTCCTGCGCAGCGCGGCGATGTTCAAGCCCCCGGAAGTCGGCAGCGAGAAGGGGTTCCACCAGGACGCCGCCTACTATCCGATCCAGCCGATGGACCACGTCACGGTGTGGATCGCGCTGGACGAGGCCACGCCCGAGAACGGCTGTATGAACGTCGTCCCCGGCGCACACAAAGACGGACTGTTGGGCCACGAAGCCGTCGAGTACGACACGGACATCGTCATCGCCGAGCGTGACTTCTCGAAGGACGATGCCGTTCCGGTGCCGATGGATGCCGGCGACGCCCTCTTTACCCACTGTCTCGTCCCACACTTTACTGCTCCCAACACCACCGAGACGTGGCGGCGCGCGCTCATCATGTCCTACATGGACGCCCGGTCACGCTTCACGAAATCCGACGCGGAGCGGCCCGACTGGGTCGACTCGATCCACATCCGGGGCGAGGAGTTCCCCGGCTGTGTGTAGTGAGTCTGTGACCGACGACCCCTCTATAGTAACAATTGAAACGATTCACACACCGATCGCACTGCCCTCTTGTGATCGGGTGTGCAGTGATTTTCAATGGCTACTATCGTTCGGTCAGTCGAGCGCAACCGCTCGCCGTTTAGTGAAAGGAAAACGTCCGGACAGCGATTTGAACGCTGGTCCCTGGCTCCGCAAGCCAAGAGGATAGTCCACTACCCTACCCGGACTCATCTTGATGGAAGGGGGAGCGTTGTAAAGGGGTTACGGTTCTGCCGGGCACTGCCAGCCAGTACCACTGCGCGAGGATCGTACGTGACTCGCTCGGCCAAAACGTCGTCCGAGTGACCACATGACTATTAGTTTCATCCCTTTGTTGTGTCGAATATGCGACGACGGACGGTCCTCACGGCGGCCGGGGCACTCGGTGTGGGATTCGCCGGGTGTGTCTCCGACGCTCCCGACGAAGCGACCGACGAGACAACGGCCGACGAAGCGACCGAAACTGCCACACCAAGGGCGACAACCACCGAGACACCCATGAAACCGACACTCACCGACACGACGATCGAACGGCAGAGCAACGACTGCGGCCAGCAGACCAACACGGCGACGGTCACGTTCGACGACCGGCGTGTCGTCGTCGAGGGGACGATCTGGGCACCGGACCCGGGACACGGGCCGACGATCACGGCGGACTACGACGCCGGGGCGGACACGCTCTCGGTGACGGTCGCTACCGAGGATCAGAGCGACGGGCCGGTCGCCCAGTGCATCGCCGAGATCGAGTACCGCGCGACGGCGACGTTCGCGGACGGATTGCCGGGGACGGTGACGGTCGTTCACGAGACCGACGACGGCGCTGTGACAGTCACGACGGGCGAGCGCGAGTGAGGGCGAGCGGCCCCGAACTTATCAGGGGTGGCGACACAGGCCCGCCATGGTCTCGACGACGGGGGAGCAAACCGCCAGACGTGAGCGGGCCGTTCACGCAACGACAACGCTTAAGCGCGGGCCAACCTTGGGATTTGTACAATAATGGGTGCGATAGCAGACATCTACGCGGACCTCGACACGGACGAGGTATCCGAGGAGGAGTTCCGTGAGGCCGTCGAAGAGAAGGTCGAGCAGATGGGCGGGCTCGCGGACGAGGAGACCGCCGCGATGTTGCTCGCCCACGAACTCAACGAGAACGAGGTCAACGCGGTCGCGGACATCGAGCCGGGGATGGACGAGGTGAAGTTCCTCGCGAAGGTGATGGCGATCGGCGACCTGCGGACGTTCGAACGGGAGGGCGACGGCGAAGACGAACCGGACGAAGGTCGAGTGATCAACGTCGAGGCGGCCGACGAGACCGGCAGTGTCAGACTGGCGTTCTGGGATCAGGAAGCCGCGTCGATCGACGAAGGCTCGCTCGATGTTGGGGACGTGTTACGCGTCGCCGGTCGCCCCAAGGACGGTTACAACGGGCTGGAAGTGTCGGTCAACAAGGCAGAACCGGACCCGGACGCGACCATCGACATCGAACCCGGCGGGGGGTCGTCGATCGACGCGCTGACGATGGGCCAGTCCGACGTGGACGTGCGCGGGGTCGTCCTCGACACCGACTCGATCCGCACCTTCGACCGGGACGACGGTAGCGAGGGCCGCGTCGCGAACCTGACCATCGGCGACGAGACCGGTCGCGTGCGTGTGACGCTGTGGGACGACCGGGCCGACCGAGCCGATGAGATCGACCCCGGGACGGCCGTCGAGATCGTCGACGGCTACGTCCGCGAGCGCGAAGGCAATCTCGAACTCCACGTCGGCGACCACGGGGCCGTCGACGAGATCGACGAGGAGGTCGCCTTCGAGCCACAGTCACAGGCCATCGACAACGTCGAGATCGGCGACACGGCCGACATCGCGGGCGTCGTCCGCTCGGCCGATCCCAAGCGCACCTTCGACCGGGACGACGGCAGCGAGGGACAAGTCCGAAACATCCGTCTGCAGGACGGCAGCGGTGACATCCGCGTGGCGCTGTGGGGCGACAAGGCCGACAAGGAGATCGCTCCGGGCGACGAAGTGCTGGCGGCCGACGTCGAGATCGACGACGGCTGGCAGGACGACAAGGAGGCCTCCGCGGGCTGGCAGTCGACCGTCGTCGTCCTCGACGGGGCCGCCAGCGCCGCCGGTGGTGCGGGTGGCCAGCAGGACGGCGCCGGACAGGACGCGAGCGCTGACGGAGGCAGCGCCTCGGCGGGACTGGACGACTTCGCCGACGGCAGCGTCGATACCGGGACGACCGACGAGTCCGACGACGGTGCCGACGAGGGCGAAACCGTCGAGTTCACCGGCACGGTCGTCCAGACCGGCGACCCGGTCGTGCTGGACAACGGCGAGGAGACGATGAGCGTCGAGACGACCGAACGCGTCCAGCTCGGGCAGGAAGTCACCGCCCGTGGCACGCTGCGCGACGACCGTCTCGACGCAGCCGACGTGTTCTGACGCGACGAGCGACGTTACGGAAACCCTTAAGACCGCGACAGCCCCGCTCTTGTGTATGAGCGTCGAGTTACCGTTTGCGCCCGTCGACACCGTGATTCGACGGAACGCGGGTGGATTGCGGGTGAGCGCCGAGGCTGCGGAGGAACTGGCCCGCCGAATCCAGGAGTACGGAGCCGAACTGGCGGTCGCTGCTGCCGACGAGGCGACCGCCGACGGGCGCAAGACGCTGATGCCCGACGACTTCGAGATCGACGACGTCCGTGACAAGGACGCGCTCGAACTCCCGGTCGCGCCGGTCGACCGGATCGCACGACTCGACATCGACGGCAACTACCGGGTCGCGATGGACGCCCGTGTCGCGCTCGCGGACATCCTCGAAGCCTACGCCGACGACGTGGCCGCTGCCGCCGCCGAACTGGCACACCACGCCGACAGGCGGACGATCAAGGCAGACGACATCGAGACGTACTTCGAACTCGAACAATACTACTAACTGAATGAACTTCGGCTACCGCGAGGTCTGTCTCGACCACGATACGGGTCCGCGCCACCCCGAGAGTCCCGACCGACTCCGGGCGATCCGGCGCGGCCTCGCGGAGTACCACGGCGTCGAGTACGTCGCCGCCGGTGACGTCGACGAGACACTCGTCCGCGAGGTCCACGACGACGACTACGTCGACGAGATCAAGCAGTTTTGCAAGGACGGCGGAGGCAACTGGGACGCCGACACCGTCGCCGTCGAGGCGACGTGGTCGGCCGCCCTCGCCAGTGCCGGACTCGCCGAGTGGGCCGCCCAGCAGGCGCTCGCCGGTGCCGACGGCCGCGAGACGCCCTTTGCCCTCGGGCGACCGCCGGGCCACCACGCCGTCGAGGACGACGCGATGGGATTTTGCTTCATCGACAACGCCGTCGTCGCCGCTCAGTCGGCGCTGAACGACGGAGCCGACGGCGTCGCCATCTTCGACTGGGACGTCCACCACGGCAACGGCACGCAGGACATCTGCTACGACCGGGGCGACATCTTCTACGCCTCGATCCACGAAGAGGGGCTGTACCCCGGCACCGGCGAAATCGGGGAGACCGGCGAGGGCGACGGCGCGATGACGACCCTGAACGTCCCCTTCTCGCCGGGTGCCGACACGGTCGACTATCTGGCGGCCGTCGACGAACTGATCGGGCCGGCCATCGAGGACTTCGACCCGGATCTGGTGCTGGTCAGCGCCGGCTTCGACGCCCACCGCCACGATCCGATCTCGCGGATGCGAGTCTCCTCGGAGGGCTATGGCCTGCTCACCCAGCGGATGCGCGACGTGGCCGCGACCTGTGACGCCGGGCTCGGGTTCGTCCTCGAAGGTGGCTACAACCTCGATACGCTGACCGATAGCCTCACCACCGTCCACGAGGTGTTCGACGGCTACCAGCCCTCACAGCCCGACGGCGAGGTCGACGACGACGCCCGCGACGTGCTCGATCGACTCGTCGATCAGGGCTTTGGCTCGAAGTAACGGGCCAGTTCGACGCCGAACTCCTCGGCGAGTGTCCCGACTTGCTCACCGACCAGCACCTCGTAGCCCTCTTCGAGTGCCGACTCGACGTGGGTCCCCAGCGCCACGTCGAAGACGGCGTCGCTGTCGAGCAAGGACGTCGCCGTCGTGAACTCGCGCTCGCGCTCGACGACGTAGCGGTCGCCGTCGATGTAGGGACCGGTCGCGTCGCTGTCGGCGTACTTCTCGCAGAACCCCTCGGCGTGAGCACGCACGTGAACCGGTGGTCCCTCGTGGCGCTCGACCGCCGGCCGTTGGGCGACTTCGAGCTCGGCAAAGAGCACCGCCTGCTCGTCGGCGAACGCTTCGGACCGGAGCACGTCGAATCCGTGCCGATCGAGGGCGTCGGTCAGGCCCGACAGCGACCGGGCCAGCTGGGGCCAGAGCTGATCGTCGACGAGTTCGGGTGCGTCGAAGACGACCGCGACCGGCGTCGTCCCGCGACCGGCGACGCGCTCGCGGACGGTCGCTGCGTCGATCGGCGCTGGCTCGTCGGGTTCGAACAGCGACGCTCGGGGGTCCGTGAGGAGGTCCCGAGCGTAGTGCTGGAACGTCGCGAGCTGTCGGGCCGACAGCACCGCGGCGACGTTGCGCTCGGGGTCGGTCGGGTCGATCATCACGAGCGGATCGTCGAACGCCGCGGTCCCGTGGGTCTCGGGATCGAAGCGGACCGGCGGCGACCAGTCGGCCGCGACCTCGACCAGTGGACGAAAGCCGCCGTGTTCCAGCACCAGTAGCTCGGTCAGATACCCCGAGAAACCTCGGGTTTTGAGGTCGCTACCGTAGACGCCGACGCCTTTCATGAACTGCTTGCAGACGCGCACGTCCCCCGCGAGGTCGTCGTCGAGGTGCTCGTCGAGATACCGCGTGTGGAAGGGCGTGCGGTCGACAGCCGACTGGATCGCAGTCGCGTCGGCCACGTCGTAACAGGGCACCAGATCCACGTCGTAGCCCTCGACCGTCCCCTTCACGTAGGGGTGTTCTGCGTACTCCTCGTGGCCCGATGGCAGGACGGCGTGGCCCACGTCGAGACCGTACTCCTCCAGTCGCTCCCGGTCCAGATCGGCCGGAAAACAGACGAACAGGTCCACGTCTCGGTCGCCGGCGGTCCACGTCCCGCGGGCTGTCGACCCGACCTGCACGACCCGGGCTTCGACTGGCAGGTCGGCGATGGCCGCCTCGGCCCGCTCTCGAAGCCGCGCTGCGACTGCCTGTAACTCCGCGCGCTCCTCGGCGTCGGGCGTCACCCGCTTGCGGACCCGCTCGATGACGGCGTCGACCTCGTCGCTCATGGCGCGGGCTTTGCGAGGCGTGCGTGAAAGCGTGTCGATGGCAGACGGAAAGCGAAAGTCCTATACAATAACTCGGGCTACTGTGGGATGCGAGCCGCCGTAGCTCAGTTGGTAGAGCACCACGCTGTTAACGTGGTTGTCCCAGGTTCGAGCCCTGGCGGTGGCGCTTCTCTCGGCGCGCAACATGGTGAGCGAAGCGGGCCATCCGCGCGCCGAGTGTGCGGCCTTCACCAGGGATCGTGCCGACGAGTCGCAGCCCGGAACGACCGAACGGAGTGAGGTCACACGCCCGGAACGTCTTGGCTCGTTCGAGCCCTGGCGGTGTCCGAAAATCGCCCGGCGATTTTCGGGCCAATCAGGAATCGCCGATTCCTGATCGTGGCGTACATTTTCCCGAAATTCACGGCCCGAGAGACGTTGTCTCTCGATGGCGTCCTTCTGTCGGCGACGACCCATGAGAGGCGATAACCTCGAACGCCGTCGCCGACGAATGCGAGAACTGCCCTCGCACCGATGACCGCCAGCCCCTCGAAGACGGTAGAATTTTGTCGACCGGTCGGGAACCCGACAACGAGGGCCCTTAGCTCAGTCTGGTGAGAGCGCTCGGCTCATATTTCCACGCTCGTCCGCGAGGTGGAAGGGGTCACCGAGTGGTCGATGGTTCGAATCCGTCAGGGCCCATTTTGCTGCGAACGACAGTGAGCAGCAGATGGCACACGCGAATTCGAACCCCAGCAGACGAACGCAGTCAGTCTGCAGTCGGTTCGAATCCGTCAGGGCCAATTCAGCAGACCGTGACCCTTCGTCGACGGGACAGCGGCCGTCACCACAGTTCCTTTCAACGACGCTATCGAACGACGGCGCAATGAGTCGCGTCATCGATCTCGATCGGTTCTACGATCTCCTTTCGGATCTGGAGCAGGCCGCCGGTGGGATGCGGTACCTCGACGACTGTACGGGCTACATGGACTGGCCCGAGCGCGGGGTGTACTTCTTTTTCTCGCCCACTGAGTCGCGTGACGACGGACAGCCCCGTCTGACGCGGATCGGGACTCACGCCGTGTCAACAGGCAGTGGGACCTCGCTGTGGGATCGACTCCGCGCACATCGGGGCATCAACAGTGGAACGTTCGCTGGTGGGGGTAATCATCGCGGATCGGTCTTTCGAAAGCGGGTGGGTGAGGCGATCTGTGAGCGCGATGGTCTCAACGGAGTCTATCCCGAGTGGGGGACGGGCAGTAGCGCCGAACGCGAGATACGGCTCAAGGAGACGGGTCTCGAACGGCGTGTTACCGAGTACGTCGGCTCTCTCCCCTTTCTCTGGCTCGCGGTCGACGACGAACCCGGTCCGACGAGTGATCGCGCGTTCATCGAGCGCAACGCACTCGCACTCGTGAGCAACTACCGCACTGAGCCACGCGACATGCGATCAGGCGACTGGCTGGGGACGCACTCGCCGGTGCCGGCGATCCGTCGGTCTGGTCTCTGGAACATCGACCACGTCGACGAAACGTACGATCCCGACTTCCTCGACGTGGTCGACGACTACATCGCGGAGACGGCTCCGTTGTGACCGGTCTCGGGAGACGTGGGCACGAACGGACGGTGACGCCGTCGGCGCTCAGGACTGGGCTTCCAGCGCGTCGGCGATCGCCTGCAGTTGGGCTTTCCTGAAGGCAGTCTCGTGATCCGCTGGATCGGCGGCGTCGGTCTCACCGATCGCATCGAGGATCGCGGCCCGCATCGCCGATTTCGACGGGGTGGGGTCGGTGTCGATGTCGGCGTCGACGTGTTCACAGATCGCAGCCAGCGCTTCCTTGGTGAACGACGAGGAGACCTGTCGCTCGTAGCGGCCGACGGCGACGCGAATCTGGTTCCGCAGTGCGGAGACGGTCGGTGCCATGGCGCGAGTGGCGGCGGCCCGCGTAGTGTCTCTTGTGGTTCGCGGAGCGCCGGTGTTCCCACACGCCCGGCGGGCGGCGTGTCGACGAACACCGGGGCACGGCGAGGAGATCAGGCGAACTCGGTCGTGGTGTCGGTCGAGGAGACCATCCCGACGTAGTCGCCGTGGTCGTCCATCACGGGCAGGTGCTTGATCCCGAAGTTGATCATCATCGCGGCCGCTTCGCCCAGTTCCGTGTCGGTCTTGACACGCTCGACTGGTGAGGTCATCACGTCGCCGACCAGCGTCGCCTCGGGGTCGGCACCGTCGGCCACGACGGCGACGACGTCGGTCGTGGTGACGATTCCGGCCTGTGCGCCGGGGACGAACAGGCCGTTGATATCGTGTGTTCGCATCTGCTCGGCGGCCGCGCGAACGGTCGCGTCCGCTGCGATGGTCTCGATCGGCGTCGACATGACATCTTCGACGAGGACGGTGTCTGTCATGACGAGACCAACGGTCCCGGCTGGTATTGTCCTTTCCCCGGTCGTCCCCGCTCTGGCGTGGCCCGCCACGCGGGGCATGGCGTCGGTCCCAGCCTACATCGCGCCGGCGACGCCGCTGCCGATCGCCACACCACAGTCGGCGCAGGCGACGAGGTAGAACCGTTTGGCGGCGGTGAAAAAGCCGTTCTCGGAGTCCATGTCGACGAACTCCACGTCCTCTGGCGTGTCGAGTGTCCCATTGCATTCGGGGCAGTGGGCCATCAGGCCGCACCCCCGTTGGACTTCGCACCGGCGACGCCGCTACCGATGGTCACGCCACAGGCGGCGCAGTTGGCGGTGTAGAACCGCTTGGAGGCTCGGATGAATCCAGTCACCGCATCGGTTTCGGCAAACTCGATGTCGTCGATGCTCGCGAGAGTCGTCTGGCATTCAGGGCAGTGTACCATACGGGCCGACGTGGCGGTGCGAAGGCTACATACTTTGGGGTGGACCGACACTTGTTTCGCGGTCACACTCCTCTCCGGAAGCACTGATCGCGATGCCCACCTACCGTCGAGATGCGGTGCTGGCGCTTTGCGTGCTGGCTGTCCTGCTCGGTGTCCTCCGGGCCGAGCGCGTGCTCTGGACGCTCGCACGGCCGACATCGGCGCTGATCGGTTTCGCGTGCGCGCTCCTCGTCGAAGGCGTCTTCCTCCGTGCCGGCACGGTCGCACGGCTCTGGGAGCGCCCGCCCGTCCAGTTTGCGAGTACGGTGGCGCTCCTCACGCTCGGTCTCTTGACGTATCTCGCCGTCGGTCCGCCGGTCCTCGCGGTGCTTTGCTGGGGCCTCGTGACCTACTTCGTCCTGCTCGCTGCCGTCCTCGTGCTGGGACAGAACCCACTCGCGGTCCTCACGTAGTCGATGGCCGAAAGAGCTTTATCGTGCCACGGGATACCACGGGTGATGATCGACGGCTCCACGTGTCCCGACTGTGGCGGGCACGTTTCGACGGCGAACGGGACAGACTACGAGTGCGACGACTGCGGTGCCGAGTACGACACTGCCGACCTTTTCCTGCCCTGATCCCGGCGACTCTCCCCGTGACGGGACGCGTCCGCTCCGCTGGCGCTTGGAATACGCAGTACTGCCCCGGTTTGCTAGACTCTCTCATGGGTGGCCGAACTACTTTCTGACCGGCCGTCGTCGGCAGACACGATGGTGACCGTCCGCCCCGCACACCAGGCCGACACAGAGGCGATCCAGCGCGTCGCACGAACGACCTGGCACGCCGCGTACGACGAGATCATCGGGTCCGACGCCGTCGACCAACAGGTCGACGAGTGGTACGCCGACGAAGCCGTCCGTGACGCCATTACCGCCGCCGACACGGTCTACCTCGTCGCCACCACCGACGATACTCCCGTTGGCTACGCTTTCGCCGGCCCGGTCGAGGACACCGACTGTGCCGGTCTCCACGCGATCTACGTCCACCCTGACCACTGGGGTGAGGGAATCGGGTCGCACCTGTTCGAGACCGTCGCCGACCGCCTCCGCGATCAGGGATTCGAACACCTCCGCATCCGCGCCCTCGCCGACAACGACCGCGCCAGAGCGTTCTACGAACGCCACGGCTTCACGCAGACCGACCGCCAACAGATCGAACTCGCGGGCGCGACCCCCGAGGAGGCCGTCTACGACGGGTCGCTCTGATACGTCCGGTGTGTCACTCTCTCTGCCCCGCCGCCTGCTTTCGAAATCCTTTTTGATACCCTCGGCTACCTCACGAATGCGCGCCGCCTTAGCTCAGACTGGGAGAGCACTCGACTGAAGATCGGGCTGTCCCCGGTTCAAATCCGGGAGGCGGCATTTCTGCTGCGCACAACGACGACGAGCGTCGCGAGTCGCCCGTGCGCAGCAGAATGGGACAACGGACGGATTTGAACGTCGGGAGTCGCAGCCGAGCGAAGCGAGGAACGTCTCCCGGTAGTTCATCCGGGAGGCGGCATTTTCCTGCGAACGAAGTGAGCAGTGAAATCGTTCACGAGCGGGAGTGACGCGAACCGTTCGAATCCAGAGGGCAACGGTGGACAGCAACTCTTTCCCCGCTCGCTCTCGAACGGTATCATAATGCAGTCCAGTCGATTTGCTAGCGCGAAGCGGCCGCTCCGGTACGTGATGGGACTGTCGTACGTCGTCGCGGGCATTCTCCACTTCGTCGCTCCGGAGACGTACGAACGGATCGTGCCGCCACAGTTCCCGCAACCGCGAACGCTCGTCACGCTTTCGGGGATCGCGGAGGTCGCACTGGGCGTCGGTGTGGTGTTCGAACGGACGCGCCGGCCGTCGGCGTGGGGACTGATCGCGCTGCTGGTGGCGGTGTTTCCCGCGAACGTCTACATGGCGACGGGTGACGATTTCGACCCGGCGGAACTCCCTGCACAGCTACGGGACCCACGCAGTGCGGCGCTGTGGGCACGATTGCCGCTGCAGGCGGTCCTCGTCGCGTGGGCGTGGTGGTACACGGGCGAGTCGTCGAGTTCGGAGTGATCGGTGCCACCGGCTGGTGAGACGAATTTTCGTAGAAACGTCTCGGATCGACTGCACACCGTCGCGTGCTCGACCGGGAATATGGCCCCAATAATCCGTCTGAGTCGTGCAGCGTCCTCGCCCGGTGTGGTGACCATCGCGAGTCACAACGTTTTCAGGTGCCATTCAGTGAGAAGAGTGCATGCTGCGGTTCGTTCGCGTCTTCGGGTACGTCGCGTTGCTCGTCACGCCGACGCTCTTGTTGGGGAGCGCGCTCGTTGCGCCGAGTCGGGTCTCCGTGGCGAGCGCCGGAATTGGCGGGGGGCTGGTCCTCGTCAGTGCCGTGACGGCGACCATCGAACGTCCGGGGACGCTTGACCGTCTCGATGCCACAGCCATCGAGCGGGACGACGTTGTCGACGCCCTCGCGGTCGTTGTCGCGGCAGGCGTCACGTACGTCCTGAGCGTTCACGCTGGTCTGGGGCCAGTCCTGGCATCGGCGCTGGTCGGCGCCGCTGGCGGTCTCGAATGGCCGGATAGGGCGGCTGGCGCATACTGTGGCTCGTTCGTTGGGATGGTCTCGCCGGCAGTGTTCCCGTCAGTCGGTCCCGTGGTCGTGGCTGGCTCGGTCGCCGGTGTGGCGTTCGTCGCGGCGACGGAGTCGTTCGGTGGGTTCGGCGGCAAGCTCGGAACGCTCGCGTTGTTCGGCTGTCTCACGACTGGTGTTATCGTGGGTGTCGAATACGTCGCAGTTACCGGGGGACAGTGGCATCGCGTCGCGCTCACGGTGCCGACGGCCGCCGGGGCTGCCGTGGTCACGACCGCGTTGAGTGGTCGCGACTCCCTCGGTCCGGTGCTCGGATCGGCGCTGGTCGGTCTCGCGGCGGGGCTGGTACTGCCGGTCGTCACACCGGCCGTTGGCGCCGATCTCGCGACCGTCGCGTTCTGTGGCTCGTTCGTCGGGATGTCGACGCGCGAGCGAGTCGGAGGCGTGCTCGGGGTGGCACTCGCTGGCGCGCTGTGTGGGCTGGTCTTCGTCGTCGTCGCGCCGGCATTCGTCGGGGCGGGCGGGAAACTCGGGACGACTGCCTTCGTCTCCTGTGTGGCGGTTGCCGGCACTGACAGGCTCGTCACTTCGCTGGGCGACCGTCTCACTGTGGCAGTGTGACTGCCACCGTCGACGAGGACCCGTCCGCTGGATCGATTGGGTTCCGAAGTGATCGTGGCGTGATCGTGCGCCTGTTCGGTTCGCATGTCCGTCAGCGTGCTCGGGTAGCCGTCGTCAGTAGTCCCGAACGGCCACGACGATGCCGGCGGTCTGGCCGATCCCGGCGATGGCGAGACCGGCGACGAGTCCGGCCGCACCGACCGCGAGCGCCGGGGACACGGCGTAGACGCCCGCACCGAGGACGCTGAGCGCCCCACCGATGGTGTAGACGCGAGGTGAGCGCTCGACGTGCTGTCCGGTGTAGGCCAGTCCGGCCGCGGGGACGAGCAGCCAGCCGACGACCGTGAGCCACAGCAACGCCGTCGCGGGCGGGGTCTGGAGCAGGCCCGCCGTCCCGACGAGTGTGAGCACGAAGCCGGCGAGAATGACGAGTTTCCACGCGCGCAACACGCCACTGCGCATGTCTGCCCACGAGAGAGCCACGAAGGCAAGCAAGAGTACGTCCATCACGATGTGGGCGATCAGGACGGTTCGAACAGCCAGCACGTCGAGGTGGGCCGCGATCGCGAACGTCCACGCCAGTGGGACGAGAGCGACGGGACCGTTCTCGCGGAGACGACGGAGCATAGGCTTCTCAAAGAGAGCGATCCGCAAGAACGTGGTGCCCATGCGGGAGCAGTAGTGCCCCGAACTTCTTTGAAACGGGCGATGAACACGACGGTATGTTGCAAGCGACGCCACAGGCCAGTCCGACCAGCGTCTCGGCGGTACTCGACGAGTTCGTCGGCGGCATGCTGATGGCCCTCCCGAACGTGCTGTCGGGGATCGTCTTTCTCGTTCTCGCGTACGTCGCGATCAAACTCGTCCTCTCGGTCGTCCGGGTCGTGTTCGACCGTCTCTACACCGACGAACAGGCGTTGATCGTCGATCTGGTAGTCACCGTCGTCGGGGTCTTCCTGTGGTTCGGGGCGATCCTCGGCGTGTTGAAGATCGTCGGACTGGGCGATATCGCGGCCAGTCTGGGGACGGCGAGTGGGTTCATCGGGCTGGGTGTCGCCTTCGCGCTCAAGGAGATGATCGCCGACACCGTCGCCGGCGTCTACTTACTGCAGGACGACGACTTCTCGGCAGGCGACCGCGTCGAGACAGCGTCGGTCACCGGCCGGCTCGTGCGTATCGACCTTCGGAAGACCCGAATCGAGACCGACGACGGGGATCTCGTCGTCGTCGCGAACCGGGACGTCGAGAAGCGCTGGACGCGCCACGATCACGTGCCGTCGAGTGGCACCGACTGATCGATCACTCGAAGCGTCGCCGGGCGTCCTGTTTCGCGCGGTCGATGACTCGCCCCTGGGCGTGGGTCATCGCACGCATCGCCTCGTCGGTGTAGTCGACGGTGATCGAGGGCAGCGCCCGCGCCAGCCCACCCAGCAGGTCGCCCGGGTCGATCCTGATCGTCAGTTCGTAGGCCTCTGGCTGTGCGTGTAGCGGGTCGGTAAAGGTGAAGTGAGCGTCGATCAGGTCGGTCGTGCCGGACCAGTCGTAGGCCATCGCGGCGGCGGCCCACAGCGAGTCGGCGTCGGCGGCCACCAGTGGGGCGATGGCGTCGCCCATGGCGCGCTGGCGGGCCAGCAGCGTCTCCCGGAGTCGTTCGCGCCGGTCGGCGCCCAGATCCGCTCGCACAGCGTCCCAGTAGAGGTCTCGGGCGATGATCTCGTCGGCGAAGGCATCGAAGCCGGCGTCGCTCTCTGCGTAGTCGAGGACGGTCTCGAACTGGTGGAGGATCGCGTCCCGGTACTCCCGCAGTTCCGGCTGGACGATCTTTCGGTCGACCAGATCGCTGTTCGAGAGCAGTCGGTCGATCACTTTGCCTCTGGGACCGCCGTCGCTCCCGAGCGCTCGCGAGACCTGAAACTCGTCGCTGGTGATACTGGCGAGTCCGTTGACGTACCGTTCGAACCCATCCCTGACGGCAGCGCGTGTCACACCAGTCAATGAGGACTGTACTGTCCTATCGCTTTCGCCGGTCGGTCGACTTAAGTACTCGTGCTATAATCTCTGGGTATGGTTGAGCGAATATCTCGGTCGGACCCGATCGCCGACGCGGGCGAGCGCGAACTCGTCGTCGGCGGCGATCGGCCGATCCGAATCAGTGCCGGCCACCGGATCATGCACCACGAGGGCAAGTGTAGCCGGCCACACGGCCACAACTACGAGATCACGGTCCGGGTCGCTGGCGATCTCACCGAGGAGGGATGGGTCGTCGACAAGGGCGACGTGACCGCCGCTATCGACGACTGGGACCACCGCTTCCTCGTCGAGGACGGCGACCCGCTGATCGAGGCGTTCGAGGAGAGCGGGGACGCCGACGCGCTGGTCGTGCTCGACGCCCCGCCGACCGCGGAAGTCATGGCCGTCCTGCTGGAACAGCGCCTGCTGGCATCGCTGCCAGACACCGTCACGGACGTGGACGCGACCGTCCGCGAGACGAGCGAACTCGCCGCGGGGCCGTAGTATGCCGGTCAACGCCGACCCGGGTACCGGGGCAATCGAGGGTGCCGACGACCGCCCGGACGCCGACGCATTGCCGATCAACGAGCTGTTCTACTCGCTGCAGGGTGAGGGAACACTCGCTGGCGTCTCGTCGGTGTTCGTCCGCACGAGCGGCTGTAACCTTCGCTGCTGGTTCTGTGACTCCTACCACACGTCGTGGGAACCGAGTCACGCGTGGCTCGGTGTCGACGAGATCGTCGCCGAGATCGAGAGCTACGACGCCGACCACGTCGTGCTGACCGGCGGCGAGCCACTCATGCACGAGGAAAGCGTCGCGCTGCTCGAACGACTCGACGAGCGGGGCTACCACACCACCGTCGAGACCAACGGCACCATCGCCGTCGACGCGCCGATCGATCTGGCGAGTATCAGCCCCAAACTGGCCTCCAGCACGCCGACCGCCGAACGCGATCCGAAGGGCGACGGCGAGTGGGCCGACCGTCACGAGGAGCGCCGCCTCGACGACGAGGCGCTGGCGACGCTCGTGGATCGGTATCAGAGTCAGCTGAAGTTCGTCGTCACAGGTCCTGACGATCTACCAGAGGTCGAGGAGCTGATCGAGCGCCTGCGCGACCGGACCGAGACGACGATCGACGACGCCGACGTGCTGTTGATGCCAGAGGGACAGACCCGCGAGCAACTGGACGAGACCCGCGAGGTCGTC
The DNA here is from genome assembly GCF_058933345.1 of Halomicrobium sp. HArcht3-1. Classification (NCBI taxonomy): domain Archaea; kingdom Methanobacteriati; phylum Methanobacteriota; class Halobacteria; order Halobacteriales; family Haloarculaceae; genus Halomicrobium; species Halomicrobium sp. HArcht3-1. The sequence continues at coordinate 45,213 of NZ_JBZYDM010000013.1, forward strand.
GCCGACCTCGCCATGGAGTATGGCTATCGATACACGCCGCGGCTCCACGTCGACCTGTGGAACGACGCCCCGGGGACCTGATCACATGACATCTTCGACGATGATCGACCGGATGACGACCTGCCAGAGGATAGATTCGACGATGACGACACGATGATCGACGACACGATGACGACACGACGACAGATCCGACGATGACCGACGAAACAACGATCGGCGAGCCGGCGGGCGACACGGACGCGACGACTGGGCCGCCGGTGGGCCACGACGACAGTATCGACTGGGAGAAAGCACAGGAAGGGACGCGCCTCCTGCTGGAAGCGATCGGTGAGGATCCCGAAGCCGACGGGCTGGAAGCCACCTGGCAGCGCCGGGTGCCCGACGTGTTCGAGACGTTCAGCGAGGCCTACCGCGAGACGGACAAGCCGACGATGCGGACCTTCGAGAGCGACCAAGAGGGACTGGTCGTCAAGACCGGTATCCCCGTCTACAGCCTCTGCGAGCATCATCTGCTCCCCTACCACGGGACCGCACACGTCGCCTACCGGCCCGACGAGACCGTGATCGGTCTCTCGAAGCTCGTGCGGTACGTCCGCTGGCGCGCCCGTCAGCCCTCGATGCAGGAGCAACTGACTCAGGAGATCGCCGACGGACTGGCCGCCGAACTCGACGCCGGGGCCGTGCTGGTCGAGATCGAGGCGACCCACATGTGCGAGGCGATGCGCGGTATCGAGACCGCGACCACGACCACCACCAGATCGGTCGTCGGGACACCCACCGCCCCCGAACGCGACCGATTCACCGACGCGATCACCAACCATGAGTGAGGAGCAATCCACGACCGGCGACACGCCCAGTGGCGACGACCGATCGACTGCCAGCGGCCCGTCGACCGACGATCCACAGACGACGGACGACCCCTCGTCGACTGACGCCGCACCCACGGCCGACGACAGCGCCGTGATACTCGTTTCGGGCGGGATGGACAGCGCGACCGCGGCCTACGAAGCCATCGAACGAGGCTACGACGACCTGTATCTCCTCCATACGAGCTACGGGCAGGCCACCGAGGATACCGAGTTCGAGTGTGCCGAGGCACTGGCCGACCACGTCGATGCCGCGGACTTCCTCCACGTCGAGACCGAGCACCTCGCTGCTATCGGCGCGTCGTCGCTGACCGACGACGAGATGGCCGTCGCCGACGCCGATCTGGACAGCGACGAGGTCCCGACCTCCTACGTTCCCTTCAGGAACGCCAACCTCCTGTCGATGGCCGTCTCCTACGCCGAAGCCAACGACTGCGGGGCCGTCTTCATCGGTGCCCACTCCGAGGACTTCTCGGGCTACCCCGACTGTCGGCCCGCCTTCTTCGACGCCTTCCAGCAGGTGATCGACGTGGGAACGAAACCCGACACCGAGATCGAACTGGTCGCGCCATTCGTCGAGTGGGCAAAGACCGACATCGCCGAGCGCGGACTGGAACTCGGCGTGCCCTACGAGGACACGTGGAGTTGCTACCGCGACGCGCCGCCCGCCTGCGGGACGTGTGACGCCTGTGCGTTCCGCCTGCAAGCGTTCCAGAATCTCGGCGAACGCGACCCCATCGAGTACGCCGAACGGCCCGACTACACCGACTAATCCGATACCGGGAAGTCGATGTCGTCGGCCAGTCCGTTCAGCAGGTACTCGGCGCCGGTCCGGGTCGTCGCCAGCGGCACGTCGTGGACGTCACAGATCCGCAGGAGCGCAGAGATGTCCGGCTCGTGGGGCTGGGCGGTCAGCGGATCGCGCAGGAAGACGATCCCGTCGAGGCGACCCTCGACGGCCTCGGTGCCGATCTGCGTGTCGCCGCCCAGTGGCCCGGACTCCTTGCGGTCGACCGTCAGCGTGGTCTCCTCCATGATGCGCTTGCCGGTCGTTCCTGTGCCGACGATGTCGAACTGTTGCAGGAGCGACTCGTAGGTCTGTGCGAGGTCGATGATGTCGGGCTTTTTCTCGTCGTGTGCGATGAGTGCGACGCGTGTCATGCCTGTCGATGCACGCCGCTTGGACAAAGGTGGTCTGGTCGCTCTGGCGCGCCCCTCATACGGACGGTTGTCGTTGCGTCCCGGTGAGCGTCGCCATGGGGGAGACGCTCACGGGTATATCGCTACAACCGTCCGTATCACTCGTCGACGCGCACGTCGCCGTCGCTGGTGACGGTCACGTCGTGGCCTTCGACGGTGAAAGTCACCGACGGCTCGGTGCCGTCGAGGACCGCTCTGAGCGCCCCGCGGTCGACGTAGCTCGACAGCTCACCGATCGCAGACTGCGTCACGTCGCCGGTTTCGACCAGCGCCTCGACGATCACGTCGCGTGCCGGTGCTGGACTGACCCACTCGTCCCCCTCTTCCCCCTGCATCATGTACACTGTCCCGTCGTCCGAATGCATACGTACACATTGAACACTGTCGTATATAACCGGCTACGGGCGGTTTCAGATCCTGAAGTAACCGTTCACGTCGGGACTACCGATGGCCTGTCGAACGGAAAGTGGGTCGGACGCAGGCAGCGCGTCACGACCCTGTGACCAGACTGACGAATCCTGGCAGCGGTCCGCGCTCGCTCTGTACGGTATACGGATGCTGCCCTGGCATCACCTCCGAAGTGATGCACCTGTATGGTACTCGGACGCACACCATAGTTCTTTCGCACAGGCAGGCTCAATCGAGGTTCTCGTACTGATAGTCGCCCTCGTACGTCTCCTCGTGGGCGGCCTCGGTCAGGACAAACTGTGCGATGCGGGCACCGGTCTCCAGTTCGATCGTGTGGTGGACCTCCAGCAGCCCCTCGCCACGGCCCTCGTAGCCGGCGTCCCAGACGGCCGTATCGAGCATACAGGAGTTGCGCAGCAACGAGGACCGCGGGTAGACGAATCCGACGTGGCCCTCCGGGACGGCGACGCGCTCGCCGTACTCGACGATGTATGCGCCCGGTTCGAGTCGATAGATGCCGTTGTCGGGTGACAGTTCGGTTCGCTCGCCGACGGTCTTGTCACCGCGCTCGATCCGACCGGGTTCGACCTGTTCGAACACCGATCCGAGTGTCAGATCGACGCCGTTTGGCTGGACCTGCTCGGCTCGCAGATCACCGAGGGCCTCGGCGACGAACCGTCCGCTCTTGTACATATGACATCGATTCGGGAGCATGATAAAGAGCCTTCTCAGTTCCGTGTGGCCCCGCTCCGTCCGGCGACAGCCGTCGTGACAGGGTGATCCCTTGGTCTCCGGCGAGAGGTCCGACGTTGCGGGGCAGATCGGCAGTATCAAATTTCGAATTCCGTGCCCAAGCCTATTATTTCCGCGTCCGAATCACTACCCGTTCTGCTATGTTGAACACGTCCGCGGTCGCTGGGTTCCTGTTGTTTACTGCTTCGCTGACCGCGGGGCTCGCAGTGCTGGCGTTCAGATACCGCTCTGAGCCAGGTGCCGATTGGTTCACCGGCGTAGCAGCGATCAGCGCACTCCTCATCGTCATGGATACACTCCAGTTAGTCGGGAGTCCGTGGCTCGTGTTGTTCGTCGTCGAATGGGCCGGGACGGTGCTGTACATTACGGTCCCGGTCGTCTGGTTCTGTTTCATCCTCTCGTATGTCGGCTACGGTGAACTCCTGACGCGGAGGCGAACGCTACTGTTGTTCTCGGTGCCGATCGTATCGACCCTGTCGCTTGTCGCGATGGAGTACAACGATCTGTACTGGACGTTCGAGGTCAGCAGACAGGCGGGCCGTGTCGCGTTCGTCACTGACCCGGGGCCGCTCGCTTTCCTCGCGTTGCTGTACAGCTATACGCTGTTTATTGTCGGCCTCGCCCTCGTCCTCGGAATGCTTCGCAGAGGGGGATCGCTGTTCTCGGGGCAAGTCGTCTGGATACTTATCGGGACGGTCGCGCCGATGGCCGGCGGGCTGTTGACCGCGTTTGGCCCGGATCTCGAACGGGTGCTCCCGCCGTTTCCGATCGGCTTGTCGGTGTTCACGCTTGCCTTCGGGTACGGACTGTTCCGACATCGCATCCTCGATCTCACACCGGCGACACGCAACCTCGGAACGACGGCCGCAGTCCAGAGCCTCAGCGAAGGTATCATCGTGCTGAAGACGGACGGGACAGTCGTCTCGATCAACGACGGTGCCTGTCGACTGTTCGATTGTGACCGCGGGTCGGTCCTCGGAGCGCCGGTAGACGACGTACACCCGGAGCTCCGGGGGGTAGAGGACCAGCCCCAGCCCGTGAATATCGCCTGTGGCGGGAACAGCCTGGAGGTGACGACATCGGCTGTCGAAGGAGTCCGGGACCGTGTGATCGGGCGGGCAGTCGTGGTTCGTGACGTGACCGCCCAGCGGGACCGCAAACAGCGACTCTCGGTACTCAATAGAGTGTTACGGCACAACCTTCGCAACGACATGACTGTCGTGCAGGCGTCTGCGAGGGCGATCTTCGAGGAGGGATCGCCGGAGATGGCAGACCACGCGGACAAGATCCTGCGCAAAACCGACGAACTCGTCGCACAGGCCCAAAAGGCCCAGCAGATCGAGACCCACTTCAGCGAGGCCGATCCTCCGATGGAGACGGTGCCCGTGGACGCGTTCTTCGAACGTCTCGTCGAGAACGTTCGGTCCGAGACGGAAGCGGTGCCGGTCGAGGTCGACGTACCGGACGGTGCTGTTGTCACGGTCGATACGACGACGCTCGGACTGGTCACGTCGACACTGCTGGAGAACGCGATCAAGCACGGCAGATCCGACACAGAGGATGCGACGGACGCGGGGCCAGCGGTCCGTCTCTCGACCACGGTCGACGAGGAGACGCTCTCGATCAGGATCGCCGACGACGGTCCCGGCATCCCACGGAACGAGTACGCGGTACTCGACCAGCCGGAGGAAACGGCTCTCGACCACGGTAGCGGTATCGGTCTCTGGCTCGCGAAGTGGGGGGCCGACCGTCTGAACGGTGACATTTCCTTTCGGATCGACGACGGCACTGTGGTCACGTTGACGGTTCCAATCGTAGCTGGTGACGACCCTCACACAGCCCAACAGGCCGACCAGCAATGACCCACACACAGCGCAAAGCCATTCCACGTCGCGTCTCCTCGACGAGACCTCCATCGGGATCACTGTGGCGCGGCAACCATTCACTATTGTTAATTGAATAAATTATATATAGTGGCAGCGTAAGATGACATCTGTAGTATGTCAGAGATGCGCAACCACAAGGCGGCAGAACCGGCATTCATCAACGACCTCGAACGGCGCATGGACGACGAGGACGAGTTCGTCGCGTCCCTCGGCATGTGGGGCTAGGCAGCGAACCTCTCCCACGGGCTAGCGAACTATCGACACGAACGATTCTTTTTCTGACCCGTTCACTGTCGAATTGGCGGCGTCGGAACCCTGTGTGAGACGGGAAAGGCTCTGACCGGAGCGACAGCGACGACCCGGCTGGCACCAACACACTCATACCTGTGGTGGCGGTACCTCGGCCCGATGCGCGGGTGGCCGTCCGATTTGAGCCCCGAGCAAGAGCAGGCCCTAGAGACCGCTGGTCAGCGCGTGCGCAGACGCGCGCTTGAGCGCTGTGAAGCGATACTGACGACGTACGAGGAGACGGAGGCCGCGCAGTTCGTGTACGACCGCGCGTTCACGCCGAACGACCTCTTTCCGAAGCGCCAGCGCAGGCCCAAAACCGACAGCGCGCTCCTAACCGAGCAGGTGTACCGGGAGTTCGGAACCGACGAGTCGACACTGGACGCGCTGCTCGACCTCTCTATCCTGTCTCAGGAGTACTACGATATCCTCGACGACGCCGTCGACGGCGACGTGGCTTCGGACCGAGACGACGAGGCGATCCTGACGAGCCAGTTGCTGCTCCCCCGGATTCACGAGCGACTCGCTGCGATCCACCCCGAAGCGTCGACCTTCTGGGCCCAGCGAATCGAGCGCCTCGTGACGGCCCCACAGCTCGAACGGACCACCGAACCGTCGGCCGAGACCTACCGTGCGCTGCTCGACCGCCAATCGAACCTCTACGGTGCCCTGACCGGGCTCGCAGCGCTGGCAGCAGATGCAGACGACGGGGCCGTCGACGATGCGGCACGGCTCGGGCGGACGATCTACAAGCACGATCACTTCGTCCACGACCGATTGCAGTTCGACGACGGCCGACGCGAGCGATGGAACGCCGTAGCGCTGCTGTCCGAAGACGAAATCGCCGACCAGCTCCGAACGTGGCGCGAGACTGTCGAAGAGATCACGGCCTCGTTCGACGACGAGCGAGCGACGATCGTCCGCGGTCTGGTCGCACTGGATATCGATGCCTGGCGGCGCCAGTGATACGGACGGTTGTAGCGCTGTACCGGTGAGCGTCTCCCCCATTACGGCGCTCACTGTGACGCAACGACAACCGTCCGTATGAGTGCCTGGACTCGCGACACGGGTCGGGAGCGCGGTTCAGCTTCGATACACTGGATTTATAGGCGCGCGCCGTCGACCAACAGACGTTATGGGACAGACGCTCACGGAGAAAATCCTCGACGATCACCTCGTCGAAGGCGAGCTGACGCCTGGCGAGGAGATCGGTATCGAGATCGACCAGGTCCTGACACAGGACACGACCGGGACGCTCGTGTGGCTCCAGTTCGAAGCACTGGGCCTCGAAGAGGTCCAGACGGAACTGGCCGCACAGTACTGCGACCACCAGACCTACCAGTTCGACTTCAAGAACACGGACGACCACCGCTTCCTGCGTTCTGCAGCCGGCACCTTCGGCGCACACTTCTCGCGCCCGGGCAACGGTATCTGTCACAACGTCCACAAGGAGAACTTCGCCGCGCCCGGCAAGACGATGCTGGGATCGGACTCCCACACCCCGACCCCCGGTGGCCTCGGTGAACTCGCCATCGGTTCGGGTGGCCTCGACGTTGCCGTCGCCATGGGTGGCGGCGCGTACTACGTCGACATGCCCGAAGTCGTCAACGTCCGCCTCGAAGGCGAACTGCCCGAGTGGGCGACCGCCAAGGACGTCATCCTCGAACTGCTCCGTCGCCTCTCGGTCAAGGGCGGCGTTGGCAAGGTGCTCGAATACACCGGTCCCGGTGTCGAGACCCTGACCGTCCCCGAGCGGACGACGATCACCAACATGGGCACCGAACTCGGTGCGACCACGTCGATCTTCCCGACCGACGAGAACACGAAGGACTACCTCTCTCGCGTCGGCCGCGAGGAGGAGTACGTCGAGCTGCAGCCCGACGAGGACGCCGAGTACGCCGACGAGATCGTCGTCGATCTCTCGGATCTGGAACCACTCATCGCACAGCCGTCCATGCCCGACGACGTCGTTCCCGTCGAGGAAGTCGAGGGCGTCGACGTCGAGCAGGTCATGATCGGCTCCTGTACGAACGGTGCCTACGAGGACATCCTCCCGGCAGCGAAGATGCTCGAAGGCCGCAACGTCGACAAGAAAACGGAGATGATCGTCGCACCCGGTTCGAAGGTCGCATCCGAGATGCTGGCCCGTCAGGGCTGGACCGCCGAGATGATGGCCGCCGGTGTCAACTTCTCTGAAGCGACGTGTGGTGCCTGTATCGGCATCGGTCACGTCCCGGCCTCCGATTCGGTCTCGCTGCGAACCTTCAACCGCAACTTCGAGGGTCGCTCCGGGATCGAGGACGACTCGGTCTACCTCTGTTCGCCCGAGGTCGCCACCGCGGCGGCACTCGCCGGCGAAATCGTCGACCCGCGCAACCTCGCCGAGGAACTGGGCGACCTCGAAGCGCCCGGCATCGAACTCCCCGACCAGTACATCGAGAACTCCGAGTCCGACCTCATCGCTCCCGACGAGGCCGTCGACGACGAGCTCATCAAGGGCCCCAACATCGGCGACGTGCCACTGAAGGACCCGCTCGGGCCGGACATCAAGGGTGAGACGCTCCTCAAGATGGAGGACAACATCACCACCGACCACATCATCCCGGCGACGGCGGACATCCTCAAGTTCCGCTCGAACATCGACAAGCTGAGCGACTTCACGCTCTCGCGAGTCGACGACACCTTCGCCCAGCGCGCCAAGGACAACGACGGCGGCGTTCTCGTTGCTGGCGAGAACTACGGTCAGGGTTCATCGCGCGAACACGCGGCCCTGTGCCCGATGTACCTCGGTATCGACGCCGTCCTCGCACAGAGCTTCGCCCGCATCCACAAGGCGAACCTGTTCAACTTCGGCATCGTCCCGCTGGAGATCGACGAGGAGACCTACGCCCAGATCGACCAGGGCGACGAGATCGAGATCGTCACCGACGTGGCCGAGGCAGTCGCGTCCGGTGAGGAAGAGTTCACGATCCGCGTCAACGACGACTGGGAGGCCACCGCGGCGCTGGACGCCTCCGAGCGTGAACGCCGGTTCCTCGCCGACGGTGGGAAACTCTCCCACACGAAACAGCAGCACGATAGCGACAGCGGCGCTGCACCCGCAGACGACTAACGGGAGACCCCTCGCTGCGCTTTTCTTTCGACGACTGGCTAGCTGCTGGAACGTCGGTATCCGTCGATCGCGAGAGATGTGTCGTCCCCGCCCGTTTCGACAGCGGTCGGGACATCGAGACGCCGTCAGCGTCGCCGCCGGTCGAGCAGGCGCTCGCGAACGACGAGCAGGCTCGGTAACACGGTGACACAGCTCACGAACGCGAAGACGATGCTCAGCCCGGTGACGATCCCGAAGCGCTGGAGCGGCGGCGAGATCGCGAGAGCGAGGACGCCAAAGCCCACTGCCGTCGTCGTTGCGCTCCCGAGCAGTGCTCCGCCGGTCCCGGCCACGGCCGTCCGTAACGCCGTGTCGAGCGAGTCGTGTCGCTCGCGTTCGTCCACGAACCGTTCGGCGAGATGGATGCTGTAGTCGATCCCGAGACCGATGGCGAGGCTGGTGATGACGACCGTCTCGCTGTTGAACGGGATGTCGAGCAGCGCCATCGCGCCCAGCACCCACGCGAGCGCGACCAGGACCGGTGTGAGGGTCACGACGGCGAGGCCGGGCGTGCGCCGACGCCACCAGTACAGGCCGAGGAGGAAGAGAAGAATCACGCCCAGCGTGATCGCGAACCCCTGTACGAGCGTCTCGAACAGCGCCGTCTGGACGACGGCGGTGACGACCGGGCCGCCCGTCGCGATGGCAGTGACCGGTGCGGCCGCTTCGATCTCGGTGGCTACCTGTCGAACGTCGCCAGCGATCGACTGGGCCGACGAGTCGCTGTCGACGCCGACGATCGCCCGGGCCGACGCGTACGACCCACTGTCGGTGCGGAACAGCACGGCCGACGCCTGCGTCGGTGCGGTGCGATAGACGAGATCGTACACCGCCGTCACGTCCTCGTCGGGGAGTCCGTCGCCGTCCGTGTCCCGCGCTGCGATCGCGTCGGCGACCGTCTGGTTCCGGGCAGCGACGCCCCGGAGGACGGTCGCCGGACTCTGGACGGCGGCAGTGCCGTCGGCCCGCATCGAGATGGTTCCGTTCTGTGGGGCCGTGCTCGCGGCGTCGTCGGCCGCGTCGAGGAGTGCCGGATCAGTCACGTTCCCGCGTATCAGAATCTGGGCTTCGGACCCTTCTCCGCGCGTTCGGAAGGTGTCGCTCAGGTACGCGAGGTCTTCGCGGATGTCGTACTCGCCGGGCGCGATCGCTTCCGGGAGTGACGCCGTCCATTCGGGGGCGTCTTCCGGGAGAAAGTCGGCCCGGTTGAACTCCGTCTCCAGACCGGTCGCGCCGTACGCACCCGCGGAGGCGACCACCAGTCCGACGATCAGTACGACGATCGGCAGCCGATTCGAGAGCGTCGCGACGCCCGAGAGGACGGTGCCGACCGGTCCCGTCCCGACACCGAAGGCGGCCTGCCGTCGGTCTCGGCCGCGACCGGCGAGGAACCGTTCGAGTTCGAGTTTGACGGCCGGCACTAGTCCGGCGAAGACGACGAACATCGCGACGATCCCGGCGGCGCTCAGGAGCGCGAAGTCCCGGATCGAGGCCAGCGGGCTGACGTAGTTCGAGAAGAACCCGATGCCGGTCGTGAAGGTGGCGGCTGCCAGCGCGACGACGACGCCGCTCATCCCCGATCGCATGGCAGCGGTCGGTGAGTGTTCATCATCGGTCCCTGTGTCGTCGTCGCGTGTGCCCGTCCGGGCCTCGCGATAGCGCATGATGACGTGCAGCGAGTAGTCGACACTCAGCCCGACGAGCAGGAAGGGGACGGCGATGAGGATCGAACTGGACGGGATACCGAGCCAGCCCTGAATGCCTTGCAGCCACACCAGGACCACGCCGATGCCGAACACGCTGACGAGCACGTCGACCGGATCGCGGTAGGTGATCCCGAGGACCAACAGGAGGGCGACCAGTGCGACGGGTGCGACGAGGCGGAAGCTATCGCCGATGGCCCGCCCCGAGGCGTCGTCGACGATCCCCTGTCCGAAGACGAACGCGTCGTCGAAGCGGTCGTCGACGAGTGACGCGATAGCGACTTGCGCGTCGTAGGCGGCTTCCGGCGTCTCGCTCGCGCCATCGGACTCGGCGGTCTGGAAGACGAGCGTGAGTCTGGCGTCGGCGCGCGTCGTCCCCGGTTCGTACTCCGACGGGAGGAACGCGGCCGGATCGCGGCCGGGCGTGGGCACGGCCGGGTCGAGCACTCGCGCGACGAGCGCCTCGACTTCCGCGGGCGAACGTGCTTCGAGTGCTGCGATCTGCTCGTCGAGCGTCGGCGCTGGGGACTGTTCCCATCGACCGCTCGCCGTCGAGTCGTGGCTGCCGTCCTGTGCCGCTCGATCCTGTCGGACGGCCGCCTGCCCGACGACGTTTTCCAGCCCGACCATCCCCGATTCCGGCCGAAGCGCCGCTTCGATGGCGTCGTCCCGAACGATCGACCGCTGGAGGCGGAGGCTTGCAAGCAGCGATTCGCGGGTGAGAACGTCACCGCCCTTGTCTCTGACGACGATCTGGGTGACCATCGCGTCGTCGGTCCCGTACGTCGCCCCGATCTCGTCGAGTGCCGCCTGTTCCTCGGAGTCGATGCCCGCCTGTCCGATCGCGCCGTCGGTGCTGGTGCCGACGACCGCGCCGGCACCGACCAGCACCGTCAGCACGAGGACCAGTCCGATCACGAGCTTTCGCCGAGCGACGAGTGCGGCCGCGTACCGCTGTGGCAGCGTTCGACTCACGGCCAGTCACCGCCGCTGTCTGCTGGGCGACGTTCGGTGGCGAGTCGACGAGTTCGCGCTGTGGAACCGTTCATTACCACAGTCTCCGCGGTACAGTGATAAGGAAGAGTGGAGGCGTCCCACGACGTGGGAGAACCGCGAGCGCCGGCCATCCCGCCGATATACTCAGTACCCGTAGAGACCGTAGATCATCACGAGAAAGCCCGCACAGACGATGAGGCTCTCGAACAACATTCCTTGCACGCTCGGGATTCCGAGCAGGTGATGGAACACGCCGACCAGAAACGTCCCGATCGTGATGACCAGCAGGCCGATCGCGAAGTACTGAAGCCCCTCGATCTGGGTACGCTGGTAGGCCCGATAGGCGAGCAGCGAGACGACGCCACCGAGGACGAGAGCGGCGATCTTGACGACCCCGAGGACGACGACGAGATCGGGGATCATGACTCCTTCCTCATCTCCGACCAGAACGTCGCCATCCGGTCTTCCGGATCGTCCGGTTCTCTTTCGGGTCGATCGATCGCGACGCGAAACGTTTCCTCGTCGTCGATACTGATCGAGATGTCGGTAAAATCACGCTCGTACAGTGTCGCGTTCGGCCCGTCCCGGCGGACTTCGGTGTACTCCCTGACGAGGGCCGACTCCCGGAGCTGTTCGAGCTTTCGGTACACCGTCGAACTCGCGAGCTCACACTCGCCCTGTAGTTCGGTCGCGGACTTTGGCTCGTGGAGTGCCGCCAGCACCGCTCTGCACTTCTCGTCGTCGAGCGATGCAAGCACCGCTGATACGGGCGGCTCGTCGGTCTTCTCGTCGTCATTTCGAGCCATTTCTGTGGCCGTGTCCGGTGTGTGTGTCCATCTCGGTATCAGCGAGAGGCGGTTCTGGATGCCGTATTCGTCTGCCATGGTGTCGTACTCGTGGTTCGCCCAGCGCCAGCGGTCCCAGTCGACTGTTTCCGTGTTGTTCCCATGCTCGTATAGGGATATCGGGTGTTCCCAGATCGCTGGACTAGCAGGTGCTTTGACAGCCGGCCTGTCAACCGGGCCACTCGTCGCCCGACGCCGCGCCGTCGAGAGGCAGTCCCACGTTCTGGGACGCTTCCGCCGTTGTTTACTCCGACGTGTCGTCGGTGTCGGTGACGATGACACCTGCAGCGATCACCCGCGACCGATCCGCTCGAACACGTACCGCCTTCTCTCGCACTGCCGTCCGCCTGCCGGACGTGGCTTCGCGGCACTCGACACCGCGACTGGAGGGGCTGTGATGGTGTCGTCGCTCGACGCGGTCCTCGCCGTCCATACGATCTTCGCGGCGCTGTGGACCGGCGGCACGCTCGTCCTCGCCGGTGCCGTGCTGCCGGCAGCCCGCAACGAGTGGCTCTCGACGCAGGCACTCTCCTTTATCACCCGCCGGTTTCGGTCGCTGACGATCGTCTCCGTCCTCGCGTTGCTGTTTACCGGCGGGCACCTCGCCGGGACGTTGTACACGGCCGAGCGACTCCAGTCGACCGGGCGCGGCCACCTCGTCCTGGCGATGGTCGGCCTGTGGCTGCTCCTCGCTGTCGTCCTCGCCGGTGGCTTCCGCCAGCTCGTCGGGCTGCCAGCGGACGGGTCGGCGACACGGGCCGCGACGAACGCCCGCCCGTGGTTTCTGGCCGGGAGCCTCGCGTCGCTCGCGCTCTTGCTCCTCGCCGGGCTTCTCTAGACTCGCTCGCTTTCCGGCGTCTCTCCGCCCGAATCTTGATACGCTCGCCCACGAGAATCGACGTATGGGAACGTTCCGACCGATCACCGAGGACGAGCGGGCACGCCACCAGCAGATCAAAGATCACGTCTGGGGCGAGGGTGGCGTCCCCGACTACGATGGCGACGACGTGCCCGACGAACTGGGCGAGCGGTGGGCCTACGTCGTCGACGGACAGTTCCGGTCGATCTGTACGCTCATGGAGATCGACGTTCGCCTCGTCGACGAGTGGCGACCCGTCGGCGGCGTCCGTGGGTTCGTCACGCCGCCGGAGGCACGCGGACAGGGCTTTGGACGGCGACTCCTCCGGGCGGCCCTCACCGAGTTTGCCGACCGTGGCCTGCCCTACGCGCTCCTGTGGCCCGCGTCGATCGCGTACTATCGCCGCCACGGCTGGGGTCTCGTCGATTCGCACACCGAGTACGCGTTTCCACCGGACACGATGGGCGACCCCAGCGTCGCTGGGTCGTTCGAGCGTGTGGGCGCCGCCGACATCGACCGACTCGACGCCGTCTGGGCCGACTACGCTAGCCAGTACGAACTGGCCCTTCGGCGCACTCCCGAGTGGTGGCGCGAGCGCGTCCTCACCGACCGGTGGGCCTACTGTTTTACGCCCGAGGGGGCCGACGAACCGGACGGGTACGTCGTCTACACGCTCGACCGGGACGCCGATGTCATGCAGGTCGCGGAACTGGTCGCCCGGACCGAGACCGCTCGCCAGCAGTTGCTCGCCTTCCTCGACCGGCACGAACCACAGGCCGACAGGGTCGAGTGGACCTGTCCCGACGAGCGTCGGCTACTCTTCGAGGCCGCCGATCCCGACGCCGTCGAGCTATCGACCGTCCCCGGCGCGAGCGGGCGCATCGTCGACGTGGTCGCTGCGATCGAGGCGCTGCCGATCGATCGGGCACCGACCGACACCGTCACCATCGCGGTGTCCGACCCGCTGATCCCCGACAACGATGGCCTGTTTCGGGTCGAGACCGATCTCACCTGTACGCCCCTCGACGATGCCGGCACCGAGAGTGGTTCCGGGGCGGGGCTGGCGGTCGACGTTGCCGTCCTGTCACAACTGTACGTGGGAACGAGTTCGATCCAGACAGCCGCCGAGCGCGCCCGTCTCGATGCGACGGCCGACGCAGTCGCTGCACTCGAATCGACGTTCCCGGCGCGTGACGTGTTCGTGACGGACTTCTTCTGAGACTCTCGGCTACCTTCGAGGTCTGGGTGACGCCCAGGTCGAGACACGCTTCGAACGTACTGTCACACTATCGGCTCACTCTGTGACCGATTTTGTCACTATCGAGGGCGGCGAATCCGGTCACGAAGCGACGGCTGGTGGTCTCTATCGTCCCACCGCGAAAACGAAAGTGGGGTGGGATGGTTGGGGGGATGTGGGGGTAGCACCCAGTGGGTGCGATTAGTCTTAAGCGGATGATAGGTAAGAATCTTTTGGCCTGCCGGGGTGAGTGTGTCCCGTTCACAGGATAGAACATGTTGTGTAATTAATTATCGTAGTTTCAGGGGAAACAGCACTTTGCTGCCACTTGCGTTCGTCACTGCTGGCGCGCGCACGGCCGTTGTACGCCCGAATGTCCGCCGGGCCGTCATCCATTAGTAAACCCACTTCGTAGTTGAGAGAGTGACGACTGTCCCGGCCAGCGACACGGAACCGCCGACCGTTCGGCCTGCGACCCGTTCGGACCTGCTGGCGATCCACCGGATCGAGAAGGCCTCGTTCCCCCAGCCCTGGCCTTTCTCGGCGTTCGAGAGCTACGTCGGCGAACCGGGCTTTCTGGTCGCGGTTGCGGACGACGACAGCGACGTGTCGGTCCTGCTTGGCTACGTCGTCGCCGACACGATTCCCAACCACGGGACGCCGCTGGGCCACATCAAAGACATCGCCGTCGCGCCGGATTATCGAGGTGACGGCGTCGGCCGCACACTGCTGGCTCAGGCCGTCGACGTGCTCGAAGATGCCGGTACTGGCTCGATCAAACTCGAAGTGCGTATCACCAACGAAGTCGCCATCTCGCTGTATCGTGACTTCGAGTTCGAACACCAGCGAACGATCCCCAACTACTACGGGAACGGCGAGGACGCGCTGGTGATGATTCGGGCACTCGACAGCGAGTGAGGGGAGCACTGGCGGCGAATCTGTAACGCCTATCCGTTTTCGGGCCATCTTCTCTCCTATGGGCTATGCCTGTCCCGTCTGTGAGACCCCGCAGGCCGACGCCGGTCATCTGGCGAACCATCTCGCGTTCACCGCGATCACCGGTGGCGACGACCACGCCGAGTGGCTCGACGAACACGTCCCCGGCTGGGGGCAACACGGCGAATCCGAACTGGCCGAGGCGGTCGTCGAACTCGCCGAGGAGACCGACTTTCCGCAGGTGTTCGAGGAGAGCGGTGTTCACCGACACGACCACGGCAAACACCAGCACGAGGGCGCACACGATCACGGCGTCGACACCCAGCAGGCCCGCGCTCGGGGGAGTGGCTCGCTCGACGACGAGGCCGAATCGATCCTGCGCGAGGCCCGCGAACTGACCGAGTCGATGCGCGACGGCGAGCCAGCAGACGAGGGAGAGACGAGCGACAACGAAACCGAGTAGTTTCCGAGCGACCAAGCGACGGTATGCACACCGAGGGGACGTTGTTGCCCGACACCGTCGAGGAAGCCAGCGACCGCTACGAGGCACTGGGATCGACCGCACAAGTGGTCGTCAAGGCCGTCGCGAAGTCGATGGATTTCGACCGCGAGGAGTACGGCGAACGCGTCACCAGCGATGTCGTCGAGACGGCCCGTGAAGCCATGTTCGGCGAGGAGTTACAGGTCACCGTCGGCACGCGCGCGGAGTTCGAGGCGTGGCGCGAGTCGGCCGACACCGCCGTCGAGGTCCTCGGTGCCGACAACGTCGATGGCGTCGTCTGGCACGCCCCGCCCTTCGCCGAGCAGGCGCTGGCCGCGACGTTTCAGAACGAGGAAGACGCCGCCGTCGCCACCCTGCGCCGACAGGCGGTCGCCCGCATCTACGAGGACGTGGTGTGATGCGGGCGGTCACTCGCAATCTCCTGCTCGGTATCGCTGTCGTCCTCGTGCTCTTTCTCGCACTCGGCGCAGTGCCGTCCTTGCTCAAGAGCGGCGATCCCTACTACGTCAGTGCCACTCCCATCGAGACGGTGAACGGCTCGAACGCGACGGCCACGACCGACCGGAACGTGACCGTCACGACCGGGCCGAACGCGACGGCGGTCAACGCCAGTCTGCTCTCGGCCCAGACCCACCCGTTCACGACGGGTGCGCTCGCCGACGCCGGCCCGAACCGGACCGGCTACTCTGACCCCTACTGGAAAGGGCCGTTGGGACTCAAGGGCGCGTTCACCCACTCGCCGTTCGACGAACTGTCGTCGATGCGTCAGCGCACGCCGACCGCCGCCGACGGCGAGGCGGTCAGACTGCTCGACAACGACACGCTTTATCGCGTCGGCGTGACACAGGAGCGACCATGAGCCCCGACCGGACCCACGAGTGGCCCGTCATCGAATCGAAAGTCGAGTACGAGACCGGCTGGTACACCGGCGGCTACGACCGCGTCGAGCAACCCAACGGCACGGAAAAGGACTACTACTGGGCCGAACTGCCCGACGCCGTGGTCGTCGTCGCCCGGACCGACGACGAACTCCTCTTGGTCGATCAGTACCGCCCGACGATCCGCGAGCAGTGTCTGGAACTGCCCGCCGGCATCGTCGAAGACGGCGAGTCCTACACCGAGGCCGGCCGGCGCGAACTGCGCGAGGAGACCGGCTTCGAGGCCGCCGGCGTCTCGCTGCTGGAGGACTTCTCGTGTTCGACGGGCGTGCTCAAACACCGCCGTGGCATCGTCTTCGCCGAGGGACTCGAACCGGTCGACCAGAATCTCGACGACAACGAGTTCCTCACCGTCACGACCGTTCCCATCGAAGACGCACTCGACGTGGCCCGCTCCGAACCTGCCAACGACGCCACCATCGAGGGCATTCTGCTCGCACGGGCCGAGGGCCTGCTGTGAGTGACGACACCCGGACGGTCGACGAGACCGACGACTGGCCGGTCCACGACCGTGTCGTCGTCTGGCAGAACGACTTCTTCGATGCGGGCTACGACGTGGTCGAGCGACCGGACGGTCAGCACGCGAACTACTACTGGATCGACCCTGCCGACGTGACCGTCGTCGTCCCAGTGATCGACGACGAGGTCGTCCTCGTGGAGACGTACTCGCCACAGCTCGAAGGGACCTCGCTTGCCTGTCCGGCGGGTCGCATCGAACCCGACGAACGACCGCGCGACGCAGCGGTCAGGGAACTCCGCGAGGAGACCGGCTACCGCGCCGGGGAGCTGACCGAGATCGAGCAGTTCCGTGCGGAGGCCTGGGTACGGGCGGACTGCACTGCCTACCTCGCGACCGATCTCGAACCGGGCGACCCGGACCGCGACGACGGCGAGTACCTGACTGTCGAACGCGTCCCGGTCGACGACGCCATCGACGCGATCCGTGCCTCGCCGGTCGTCCACGGCGTCCAGTTCCTCCCGTTGCTGCTCGCCCGCGAGGACGGACTGCTCTGATACGGATTGTTGTCGCCGTTTACCCGGTCGACCGCACGCAGTCGTGCGGTCGATCCGGTACAGATCTACACCAATCCGTATGACCGTCGCCGAGACCGTGAGGCGTATACTGCTCGGGCCCCCAGCAGGCGATGATGGACGGCGAAATCGACCACGAGGAACTGGCGTCGATTCTGGACGACGGCGACGAGGCTCGTGTCGTGGACATCCGGTCACCCCGGTCGTACGAGCGCGGGCACATCCCCGGCAGCGAGAACGTCCCGCTCCAACAACTCGTCGACGATATCGAGCGGTTCGAGGGCGACGAGCGGGTGATCACGGTCTGTCCCCACGGCAAATCCAGCGTGCAGGCTGCCCGTCTGATCGCCTCCTACGAGGGGTTCGACGGGCGCGTCGAGAGTTTCGCACCCGGGCTGTCCGGGTGGGACGGCCCGGTCGAGAGCGGTGGCGTCGCCCAGAGCGACGCGGCTCCCGCGGACGAGGGACCCGACGCACCGTTCTGATCTCCTCGCTCGCCAGCGAACAGCCGACTTATGTGGCTGTATCACCCTCCTTCTGGTAATGACTGTCCACCACGAGGGTCTCACCGTCGAGTGGCTCGGCTACGCCACCATTCGCCTCGCCGGTGACGAGACGACGGTGTACTTCGATCCGGGCCGCTACGGCGTCCTCTCGGGCGAGTGGGACCCCGACGACGAGGACCTGCGCCATCCGCCGGGGCAAGATTACCGCGCTCAGGACGGCGACCTCGTTTGCGTGAGCCACGTCCACCACTACGACCCCGATGGCATCGACCGCGTCGCGAACGCGGACGCGACGGTCGTCGTCTACGAGACAATCGACGAGCAGGCCCGCGAGCGCGGCCTCCTGCCGCCCTCGGAGCTTCCATACGAGGTCCGCAGCGTCGACGACAGCGCCGCGATCACCGTCGGCGACGTAGCACTGTGGTCGACGCCGGCGTACAACGAAGCCGACGGTCCCCACACTCGCCCCGACGGCACGCCCTACCACCCAGAAGGCTTTGGCTGTGGCTTCCTCGCCGAGGTCGAGGGGACCCGTGCCTTCTGGCCGGGCGACACGGACGTGCTGCCGGGCCATCGATCGATCGACGTGTCGCTCTTTTGCCCGCCGATCGGCCAGCGTTTTACGATGGACCGCCACGAGGCCGCCACGCTCGCGGCGACCATCGAACCGAACCTCGTGCTCCCCGTCCACTACAACACCTTTTCGACGCTCTCGACGGACTCTCGGGCCTTCGCAGCCGATGTGGCCGCCGCTGGCGTGCCTGTCGTCCTCGACGAACAGTAAGGGTGGCTCGGGAAAATCCCTCGTCACACGGGGCTCGGTGGGGGTAACTGCTCGTCACTGCCACCATCCACCCGTAGCCCGCCACGGGTGAAAAACTCGTTTATCGGTGACGGCTCTGTGTGCAAGACTTGTGCAGACCGACGCAACCCTTTTCAATTCGTGTGCAGAATATGCACATAGCATGAGCGCGAGTGACGATCCTCGACGAGTCCACTTCCAGTCGCCCGAGTCCCTCGTCGAGCAACTCGACGCCATCGCGGATCTGTTCGGCACGGACCGGACCGACCTGCTCGTCGAAGCGATCCGCGAGTACATCGACGAGACCGCCCACAGCGACCAGTTTCAGGAACTCGTCGCCGAACGGTACTACGACGACGAACTGGCGTTCGAGACGGTCAAGCGGCTCGTCGACCCCGAGACCGCCCAGCGGTTTCGGCTCCTCAAAGCCGACCTCGACGGGGAGCCGTACGACCTCGCTGAGCCCGAAGACACCGACATCTACGACGGTGAGCGGCGGTCCGTGAAGCCCGACATGGCCGACGAGTCGACAGACGAGCGATGAGTGGCCGGCCACGCCTGCGGACGGTCGTCGCGGACACGAGCGCGCTCGTCAGCCTCGCCGTCCCCAGCGCCGACGAGACGTACGACACAGCGACGGAGCCGGACCCGCTCCAGTACGTGCTGACCTCGTGTGAGGTTTCGATCCCGCCGTCGGTCGTCACCGAACTGCGGGAGATCGCTCAGTACAGCGACATCCACGCGGCGGCTCACAACGTCCTCGCGGCGCGATCCCACTACGATGTCGACGATCCGTATGAGCGCTCAGAGACACCGGAGTCACGCCCCACGTTCGGACTCGACGACGGCGAGACGGACGAGATCGTCCTCGCGAACGCGATCGACGCCGACGGCTTCCTCACGGACGAGTTCGGCGGGAACAACTTCGCGCTCGTCCACGCCGCGCTGGCCGGGCCGCGGATCGTCCCGACGCCTCGCTTGCTCTGTGACTACGCGCGGGACGGCCACATGAGCGCCGAGGAGGCACGCGCGCTAATTCGGACGATCAGTCCGCACCGAAGCTGGGGCGACAGCCCCTACGTCGCGCAGTTGCTCGATCAGCTCGGCTAATGCAGACTCTTTGATGTGAGTACCGGTGCTCCCTCACGCGCGAGCGATGTCGTCGGAACCTGACGGCGTCGAAATCTCTAGGGTCACCTCGATCGTCTCGTAGGGCACGAACGGGCGTTTGGCTCGGCCGGCCTGTTCGAAGTGGACGATGTCGTACTCGCCGAGCACCTGCAGGTCGTCGTGAACCGTCTTGACATCGCGGTCGACGCGGTCGGCGAGCTGGCGGATACTCTCCGGTCGTTCGGCCATGATACTCCGGAGGAGTTCGACTCGCCGGTCGGTGAGCAGAGCCCGCAGGTCACTCGGGTTTTCGAAGTTGATGACGTGCGGGACATCCTCGCCCGCCTCCCAGCGGTCCAGTCGGTCGAGGGCATTCCGACGATGCGATTCGTCGGGCTCGGACGTTATCCGGAGCACCGACGGGTAGTCCGCCGGGTCGACATCGGCGAGAAAGTCGGCGGTCGCCTCGCTGTCGTCCATCGCTATCGATTCGGTTTCGGGGTCGTAGGTCGTGTCAGTGGGTTCTTCAGTCATATGGTGTCACCTCTCGCGGCGGGCGTCCATCTCGTCGTAGAACCGCCGGACGTGCTCTCTGAGACTCGTGAATTCGATGTCGTCGACGCCCTCGGGCGTGTGGTAGTGGTGTCGCCCGACGCCGGGATGGTCGGGAAAGTTGTCGAACCGCAGGACGGTTCGACCGTCTTCGTCCATATACTGGAATCGATATTTGATCCCCTCCGGGTAGTCCTCGCTCGTCGGGATCTCGGTCGCGATCATCTCGTACCGCGTCCCGTCGTCGAACGTCCCGGAGTCCTCGTAGACGACCGTCGCTCCCATTCGTGCGACCTATGTTGGTGTATGGGGCCAACGAACTTAACCGTTATCGTTGGTGCTAGACACCAACACTCGAACGCTGATCAATAGGTAGTGGCAGTACTGCAAACTGTCGCGGTGCTATTTGGATTTCGGTCCGAAAATACCAATACTGGGCCGAGTATCTGCGCGCGTCCGACTACTACTCGGAGAACTCTATTAATAGAAACTGGGCCTCGGTGGGGGTAACTGCTCGTCACTGCCACCTGCTGATAGCAGCGCGTGTGTGCTAAAAGGAGCGTCGGTCTGGCGTCACCGTGGGCCGCCCGAGCGACCGCAGTACAGTCGGATATATAGTTCTATAGGGGACACCCCACAGATCGGTACTGAAATAGACCGGACATACTACCCAGTACCCCTATTATAAACGAGTTTAGTACTACCCCGGCCCCTTTCTGGTGATGACACGCGAGTCAGCGCGACTATCGGATTTGGTATCGCGGCGGAAATTCATCGCAACGACCAGTGGTGCGAGCGTCGCAGCGATCGCTGGCTGTACGAGCCAGTCGGACGGCGGTTCCAGTGACGGTAGTTCGGGCGACAGCTCCGGTGACAGTTCCGGTGACAGTTCCGGCGACGAATCCGGTAACAGTGGTTCGAGCCAGGACACCGCGACCGAGGCAAGCGGCATGGACACGAGCGTCCTGACGGGCGACGGCTCCTCGACCGTGTTCCCGATCACGAACACGGCCTCCAGCTATTGGAACTCCAACCCCGAGGCCGGCGACGAAGACTACTGGCCCTCCGAGTGGGCCGAGGAGTACGGCACCGACATGCGTCTGGCCGACTACTTCGGCTCTCAGTACGGCTACGAGACGACCGGTGAACGCTCCAGCCCGCCGTTCCGTGTCTCGATTGCTCTGTCCCACTCCGGGACCGGTATCGAGGGCGTCATGGAGGGTCGCGTCGACATCGGTGACGCCAGTTCCTCGGCCAAGTCCGAACTCGGCGAAGATGCAGAGGGTCTCGATGGCTTCGTCGACCACGTCGTCGGCGTCGACGGCCAGCCCATCGTCGTCAGCCCCGAGATCGCAGAGGCCGGCGTCGAGAAGATCACGCTCGACGAACTGAAGCAGATCTACAAGGGCGAACTCACCAACTGGAGTGAGGTCGGCGGGCCGGATCGGGACATCCTCGCGCTCGGTCGCGCCGAAGGCTCCGGGACCGACACCGCGTTCCGTAACAACGTCTACGGCGATCCCGAAGCGCCGATCAGCCCCGATCAGCGCTACGGCCAGAACCAGCAGCTTCAGCAGGCAGTCGGCCAGGCCAACAACGCCATCGCCTACATCGCACTCGCCTTCGTCGACGAGGAGGGTGGCACGCCGACGATCGGTCTCGAAATCGACGGCACCCTCTACGAGTACGGCAAGAACCTCGGCGCGCAGGACTACCCCCTCTCGCGTGACCTGCACGCCTACACCTACGAGGACACCTCCCGGAAGGAAGCGGCCTTCCTCAACTTCTGTCTGAGCGACTTCGGACAGGAGATCTTCGTCGCCGGGAACAACTACTTCAAGCTCCCCGCCGACCGCCTCGAAACCCAGCGTGAGAAGGTCGCCGCCTCGAAGTACGAATAACCCTCCGCTCTGACTGCCGTTTTCCGTATACGACAACCAATGCTACAACTGTTCCAACCACAGGCGCTGACACAGCGCGCACGCGACTATCGGTCCCGGACAGAGGACGGCGCGATTTTGATGCACGGACTGGTAGCGGTCTGGATCGTACTGTCGTTCGTCCTGTTTTTCACTGGCTCCCAGTGGACGATCCTGCCAGTGTTTGGCTTCCTCGCGACCGCCGGCTACGGCTGGGTTCGCTACCAGGCCGAAGCCGCGAAGGGAATGACGTTTTTGATGACGATCATCACTGTCGCCATCCTCGCGCTCATCATCTCGTTCCTCCTGTTGCGCGCGTTCCCCGTCTTCCAACAGATGGGCCTGGACATCCTGTTCAAGACTCAGCCAGCTGACGGTCTCTGGGGTGGGCAGGGCGGCGAAGTGTGGTCGCTCGCGCCGATGATGGCCGGGACCGCCGTCACGACCGTCATCGCGACGATCATCGCCGCACCGCTGGGCGTCGCCGGTGCGATCTTCATCTCGGAGATGGCCCCGACACGCGTGCGCGAAGTCGTCAAGCCCGGCATCGAGCTGATGGCCGGCATTCCCTCGATCACCTACGGTTTCATCGGCCTGACGATCGTCAATCAGTACTTCTATCTCGAATTCAACACGCCGACGATCGGCAACTACCTCGCGGCCGGCATCATGATCGGCATCATGGCCTTGCCGACGATCGTCACCGTCGCCGAGGACGCCCTCTCGACCGTTCCAGAGGCCATGAAAAGCGGCTCGCTCGCTATGGGGTCGACCGAGTGGCAGACCACCAAGTCAGTCACCATCCCCGCCGCGCTCTCGGGTATCTCTGCGGGGATCTTGCTCGGCATCGGCCGGGCGATGGGCGAGACCATGGCTGCGACGGTGATGCTCTCTCACACGAAGGGGTTCCCGACGCCGGTCTTCGACGTGTTCTCGAACTTCGGCGAAACCCTGACCACCGTCATCGCCTTCGAGGGCGGGAATGCCAGTGGGTTGCAGATGAGCGCGCTGTTTGCCGGTGGTGTCGTCCTCTTTTTCATGGTGATGGTGCTGTCGATCAGTTCCCAGTTCGTCGAATGGCGCATGGAGCAGAAACTCCGAGGTGAACAATGAGTAACGTCTCTCGAACTGCCTTACACAGCGGCGAATCGACGACGAGCGAACTGGCGGCCTACGGCGTGCTCGGAGTAAGCTTCGCCGCGTTCGTCGCGTCGTGGGCGCTGATCTTCCAGTGGATCGACCATGCAGCCACCGTCGCCGGCCTGTCGGTGCTGGCCCTGCTGGGCGTTGCACTGATCGTCGCTGCCGGTGGGCTGGTCGCCATCGGCGTCGCTTCCCGACTGGACGCGCTCGACACTACCCCCTCACAGACCGCCGGGTTCACTGTCGGTGTCGTCTTCGGCTTGCTGTGGTCTGGTCTCGGGGCCGTGCTCGCGACCACGCTCTTTGGCGCGGGCACGCTCCTGTGGGTGCCTGCGGCACTCCTGTTTGGCGCGGCAGGGAGCCTCGCCGGCATACTCCCACGCGAGGACATCGGCTCGACCGTGCCGGTCAGTCTCGTGCTGGCGTTGCTGGGCGGCGTGATCGCGCTGGGCCAGCTCGACGCTGGATTGACGTGGGACCCCGCCTGGACGGCGGCGTCGTTCCCCGGCAGCGAACTGGTGCCCATCGTCGTGATCTTCGGTTCGCTGCTGGCTGTCTGGAGCGGGGCCAAGGCCAAGGAAGGATTCGGCGCGCAGGGCCGCGAGGCGGGCGCGTTCGCGCTGATCGGCACCGTCGTCTTCGGGATGCTCGCCGTCCTCTTACTGTTGATCGGTTTCATCGTCGTCAACGGACTGGAGACGATGCTCACCGGCGCAGCCCTCGCTGGTGGCGAACTGACCCTCCCGCTGGTCGGTATTACGATCCCGTGGGTGAGCTTCCCGTTCCTGACGAACGTTACGGGCGGGCTGTTCGTCGAGATTCCGGGCGTCCTCCCGGCGACGCTTGGCACGCTCTGGCTCGTCTTCGGCGCCGTCCTCTTCGCGGTCCCGCTGGGCGTCGGCGCGGCTGTGTTCCTCACCGAGTACGCCGAACGCGGGCGCTTCACGCAGGTCGTCGAGGTGGCGACCAACGGCCTGTGGTCGACCCCGAGCATCGTCTTCGGCCTGTTCGGGCTGGCCTTCCTCGTGCCACGGATCAGCGGCGGGAACTCGATCATCGTCGGCCAGCTCGTGCTCGGGTTCATGCTCCTGCCGCTCGTCTTGATTACGAGCCGAGAGGCGATTCTGGCCGTCCCCGACGAATATCGCGACGCGAGCGCGGCGCTTGGCGTGACGAAGTGGCAGACGATCCGGTCGGTGGTGGTGCCGGCGGCGATGCCCGGCACGATCACGGGCGTGATCCTGGGCGTCGGTCGGATCGCCGGTGAGACCGCCCCGCTCTTGCTCGTGTTCGGTGGCGCGCCCTACCCGAGCAACACGCCGAACGTGCTGGGATCGTTCCAGCTGACGCCGAATCCACCGTTTATCACCAACGAGGCGCTGCTGTCGCCGGCCAGCGCGCTGCCCTACCAACTCTATTCGACGATCACCGCCGGCGTGTTCCCCAAGGATATCTTCACGAACCAGGAGTTCGGCTGGGGGACCGCGCTCGTACTCTTGCTGGTGGTGATCGCGCTGTACGCCATCGGCGTCGGCAGCAGACTGTACTTCAGGAGGAAACT
>NZ_JBZYDM010000014.1:0-67104 GCF_058933345.1 Halomicrobium sp. HArcht3-1
TGAAAAACGGACGGCGGGACGATCAGTGCGACAGCGAGGTCGAAAAGTCGCCGTCGTCGAACTCGATGGGTGTCGGTTCGTCGACGACGCGGAGGTCGTCGCGGTCGCGTGCTTCTTCGACGAGCGCTTCGGAGGCCAGCAGTCGTCCGAGGTGCATCGTGTCCCGTGTCCGGACGACGCGGACGGTCTCGGGATCGACGACGCCGATGGTCGACAGCGCCGCGACCAGCCCGGCCCGGTCGCTCTCGACGACCGGCGGCAGGCGCACGCCCCGGACGGTGCTGGCGGTGAGCGCGTTGATCAGTGTCGTCTCGGCGTCGAGTTCGGCGACGATGTCCTCGTGGATCAGGTCCGCGGAGCCGACGCCCATCGCGTTGCCGTGGGTCGTCTCGGTCAGCCCGCGCGTGTAGATGCGCTTGATGTCGGGCAGTTCCGGCGCTGGCTCGTTGATCGCGAACTCACGGCGGCCGATGACGTTGGTGTCCAGTCCCTGCCCGCTGATGTCCTTGCCCTGCTGGTCGAAGACGACCACGTCCAGTTCGTCGAAGGGTAGCGTCGGCATGATGTCGTAGGACAGTTCGAGCAGTTCCCGCTCGCGGTCGAGGAAGCCACTCGGGGGGACCCCCTCGATCAGCGTCGTCTCGTCGTGCTGGTCCTCGACGAGTGCGATCCCGCCCACGACCGGCAGCGCGTCGAGTAGCTGATCGGTGATCTCGGGGATCATGTTTCGGAACGACCAGTCGACGGCCCACTCGTGGGCGATCTTCGCGCCGCGTTGCTTGCCCATGCCGATGACGAGCATCTTCGAGAGACCGCTCTCGACGGTCCCGTCGAAGTCGGTGTGGGGCTTGACGCGGTTGATCGGCACGATGGCGTCGGCCCCGGCGGCGTGGTCGTCGGCGACGACCGGCACATCCCGGTCCGGTGTCCGGCCGACCTCGATAACGTCCATACTCGATCTGATCGCACAGCCGATCGACGCCTCGGTGACGCCCAGTTCGTTCAACATCTCGCGCTGGCCCTCGCCAGTCGCCCCGCCGTGGCTCCCCATCGCCGGGAAGACGAACGGCTCGTAGCCCGCCTCGGTGAGGGCGGTCACGGCCGCTTCGACGATCGTCGCGAGGTTGTCGATGCCGCGACTACCGACGCCCAGCGCGATCTCGCCGCCTGCTGGCACGTCTTCGAGTTCCAGTGCCTCGACGGCCTCCTCGACGTGGGACTGGATGGTTTCTGGGGCGATGGGATCGGTGTCCCAGACCTGTTCGATGACGCCGAGTTTCGGGAGGTCAGGATCGCCACACGCCTCGACGATCGTCGCCTCCGGCACGGAGAGTTCGCTCGCGCTCTGATTTCGCTTCATGCACGCACAGTGTGGCGAGAGTGTGATAAACGTGGCTGATACGGGACTCTCTGCGAGGAACGATCTCAAGATTTAAGAGGACGAACACACCTCGTTGAGGTGATGCGCTTCGTACGCTACACCGACGGGACAGCCCCGGCCTGGGGTCTCGAAGTCGAACAGACGATTCACGCCCTCTCGGATCTGCCGTGGGGCGAACCGACGCTTGCCGACATCGCGAACCCGAGCTATCGGGACGCAGTGCGCACCCGTGTCGAAAACGGCTCGCTGACGACCGTCGATTCCGCGTCGCTCTCACGACTCGCACCGGTCCCACAGCCCGGTAAGATCGTCTGCTGTGGGCTGAACTATCGGGATCACGCCGAAGAACAGGACGAGGAGATTCCCGACAGCCCCATGCTGTTCGGGAAGGCCCCGACGACCGTCACGAACCCCGACGACCCGATCATCCATCCCGATCCCGACGGTGACGCACAGGTCGACTACGAGGTCGAACTCGCCGTCGTCGTCGGCGAGACGATGTCGTCGGTCGATCCGGCCGACGTGTCCGGCCACGTCGCGGGCTACACCGTTCTCAACGACGTGAGCGAACGAACTGCACAGAACGCCGACGGGCAGTTCTTCCGCGGGAAGAGCTACGACACGTTCGCGCCGATGGGGCCGGCGCTGGTCACCGACGACGAGATCGATCCCAACGCCCTCGACGTGGCACTACGGGTCGACGGCGAGACCAAGCAGGCCTCGAACACCGAGCAGTTCATCTTCGACGTCGACGAACTCCTCGCCTACATCAGCGAGGCGATGACACTGCGACCCGGTGACGTGATCTCCACCGGGACGCCCGGCGGCGTCGGCATCTTCCGCGACCCGGTCGACGTGCTCGAACCGGGCCAGACGGTCGAAGCAGAGATCGAGGGGATCGGGACGCTCGAAAATCCAGTCGTCAGCAAATAAGCGACCGCATACGGACAGTTGTAGGTCTTTACCAGATCGACCGCACTACCGTGTGCGGTCGACTGGGTAACCGTCTACAACTGTCCGTATCAGTCGTTCGTCTGCCGATCCACGCCGTCTCGCTGTTTTTCACTCGTCGTCAGTCTCGGGCACCACGAGCACGACCACGTCGTTGACGTTGGTCCCTGTCGGGCCGGTCTGGATCGTCGCCCCGGCCCTGTCGAGTGCCGATCCCGCGTCGTTGTCGGCCAGCGCCGCCCGAGCGTGCTCGTCGCCGGCCACCGTCGTCGCGTCGACGATCGCACCGGCCACGTCGGAACTGCCGTCCTCGCCGTCGGTGTCGACGGCGGCGACGACGATGTCATCGTCCAGTTCCAGCGCCGCCGACAGGGCGAGTTCCTGATTCGGGCCGCCGCTCCCGCCATCGCCGGTGACCGAGACGGTCGTCTCGCCGCCCGCGAGCAGCACGGCCGGCGGCTCGACCGGTGTGCCGGTGGCCCTGACTTCCTCGGCGATCGAGACCAGCGCCGTCGCCACGTCGCGGGCCTCGCCCCGGAGTCGCGAGGTGAGTATCAGCGGCGCGTACGTGTCGTCGAGTGTCGCCGCTGCGGCGTCGAGTGCGGACCGATTGCTGCTGATCAACACGTTCGCGACGGCCGAAAACGCCGGATCGTCGGCCGTCGGCGTGTCGGTGTACTCGCCGCCAGCGCCCGCTTCGAGGTGGGCTTCGACGGCTTCCGGCGGCGTCACGCCGTACTGCTCGAAGACGGCGAGTGCGTCGGCGAACGTCGAGTCGTCGGGTACCGTCGGGCCGCTCCCGATGGCCCCCAGATCGTCGCCGACCACGTCTGAGACCAGCAGTCCGACGACGGTCGCGGGCGCGGCTTCACTGGCTAGTCGACCTCCCTTGATCTCCGAGCAGTGCTTGCGGACGACGTTGATCGCCTCGATAGGGACGCCACCGCGCAGCAGTCGGTCGGTCGTCGCCTGCAGGTCGTCGACGGTCAGATCACCGGCCGGCGCGGTCAGCAGCGCGCTCGCGCCGCCGGTGACGACACAGAGCACGAGCGTGTCCTCGTCGGCCGCGGTGACGAGCTGGCGCATGCTCCCCGTGGCGTCGACGTTCGTAGCCGAGGGCAGCGGATGATCGCCGACGACACACTGGACGCGCTCGGTCTTCGCGGGATGTTTCGTCACGATCCGGCCCCCGGTGATCCGGTCACCGAGGACCGCTTCGAGCGCCCGTGTGACGCCGGCGGCGGCCTTCCCGCCGCCGACGATCAAGATGTCGTCGTACGAACCGAGGTCGTACGTCTCGGCGCCGACCGCCAGTGCGTCCCCCTCCAGCGTGACCGCGTCACGGGTCGCTCGCGCTGGCTCGGCAGCGCTCATTGCAGCTTCCAGACAGTCGAGTGCGACGCCGTGGGCGTCACTACGAACCAGTTCGTTTCGGTGCTGGATCATACTGCTAGCTCCCACTGTCGACGTAAAAAACTAGCTCCCTGCCGAGACACCTGCCGGGATCGGGTGTAGTGTGTCGTCAGATTTAAGCGATCGTGGTCGGTCCCTGTCGGACATGCGATTGGACCACCCGTACACCGGCGACGGGACGTGGCTGCAGGGCAACGTCCACACCCACACGACGGAGACAGACGGCGAGTACAGTATCGAGGAGACGCTCGACGCCTACGAGTCGGCCGGGTACGACTACCTCGCGATCTCGGATCACGATCTGCTGGTCGATCCCGACGACTACCGCGCGGACACCTCACTGACGCTGCTGCCTGCCGTCGAGGTCACCGCCAACGGTCCCCACGTCGTCCACGTCGGTGCGACGGCGGTCGTCGAGCCACGGGCCGACCGGCAGGCCGTCGTCGACGCGATCCGAGCACAGGACGCCGTCGCGATTCCGGCACATCCGAACTGGCTGGGCGACTACGACCACTGGCCCCAGCAACGCCTCGCAGACCTGACGGGCTATCACGGGATCGAGATCTACAACGGGAACATCGAACGGAGTCGGGGTGGGGCGCTGGCGACCGCACGCTGGGATCAGTTGCTGTCGGCCGGCAAGCGCGTCTGGGCGTTCGGGACGGACGACGCCCACACCGGTGTCGACGTGGCGAACGCTTGGACTGTCGTGCAGGTCCCCGAACGGACGCCCGCGGCCATCCTCGACGCGCTCCGGGCGGGCCGGTCGTACGTCTCGACGGGCGTGACTATCGAGCGGATCGACGTGGCGGGCACCGAGATCGAGATCGAGACCACCGAGGACGTGACTGCACGGCTGGTCAGCGATCAGGGGCGCATCCAGCGCACTGTCGAGGGGAGTACCGCTCGGTTCGACGTGAGCGAGGATCTGCGCTGGGGGTCGGACCACACCTACGTTCGAATCGAATGTTTCGGGCAGGGGACCGACAGGGCGTGGACGCAGCCGTTCACGCTAACGTAACGTCGGGATCGATTCCAGAAGGCCCGGGGTTGGCTCACCAGAATCGCGTGTGCTGCTGGGTCGCCCGGACCAGCCCTTCGACGTAGAAGTAGTCGCCCCAGATGGTACACTCGTCGTAGTCGTCGTCGGTCGGGTGGTACGCGCCAGCCGTGAGCAGTCCGTTCGACTCCTCGCCGGTCGTGTAGTCGGCGGCGAGACTCCCCAGCGTCTCCAGCGCGGCGGTTCGGTAGGCCGGCACACGCTCGTCGGCAGTTGGAAGCTGTCGGGTCAGTTCGTCCAGTCCGCAGGCCGCGATGGCTGCAGCCGAACTGTCGCGAATCTCGGGCTCGGTCGGGGCGTCGAAGTCCCACAGCGGGACGTGGTCGTCCTCGACGTGGCCGAGGTAGTAGTTGGCGACCTTCGCCGCGAGGGTCGCGTGTGCGCCCTCGCCGGTGTAGTCGGCCGCGAGTGCGCCGCCGTAGATCACCCAGGTCTGGCCGCGCGACCAACAAGAGTCGTCGGCGTGGCCCTGTGCGGTCTCACCGCCCAGTGGCTCGCCGGTCTCCACGTCACACACGAACGTGTGGAACGTCGAGGCGTCGTCGCGGACGATGTGGGCCGCGTTCGCGCGAGCGTGGGCGGCCGCCATTGCGGCGTAGGAGCGGTCACCCGTCGCCTCGCTGGCCCAGAACAGCAGCGGGAGGTTCATCATCGTGTCCGCGATCATGCGACCCCGGTTCTCGTCGTCGGGATCGTCCATGGGACCCCACGCCTGCAGGAGTCCGGGGGCCTCACGGTAGCGGTCCGTCAGCAGGTCCGCCGCCCGCAGTGCGATCGTCCGATACTGTTCGCTGCTGGTCAGCCGGTGGCCCGCGACCGCAGAGAGCGTGTACAGGAATCCCAGATCGTGCATC
This sequence comes from Halomicrobium sp. HArcht3-1, assembly GCF_058933345.1. NCBI lineage: Archaea > Methanobacteriati > Methanobacteriota > Halobacteria > Halobacteriales > Haloarculaceae > Halomicrobium > Halomicrobium sp. HArcht3-1. Next base: position 5,660 of record NZ_JBZYDM010000014.1, read on the forward strand.
TCGACCAGCCCCTCGTCGAGGCGGCGGTCGAACGTCTCTAATTGGCGCTCGGCGGCGTCCCTGAATCGCCCCTCGCCGGTCACCTCGTAGGCGAGCCAGCATAGGCCGGTCCAGAACGAGGTCGTCCAGCCACCCATGTTGTCGACCGTCCCGTAGACGAGGTCGTCGCTCGACGCCGCGGGGAAGCGGTCGGTAAACGTCGCGAGGTTCTCGTCGATCTGGTCGACTGCCGCGGTCAAGGCCCGTTCCAGTTGCGCCCGCGTCACGTCCGCTGGGGCGTCGTACCGGTCGGGGACACCCGGATCGGCGACATCCGAGACCACCGTGGAAAGCGTTCGTGTCATCCGATCCAGAGTCACGTGAGCCGAATAATAAACCTGTTGTCGGTCGTTCGCCGCGGTCGCGGCGAGCGTCCCGTGCGGGTCGGTCCGGCACTGGTCCGTGATGGTCGTCCGTGAGAGGACTGCTCCGTCTGTCGATTCTCGAACGTACTGGGACGCGTTCGTCCTCTCGAATCACCACAAACGTGCTGTATCCGGTAATTATTTATATGCTGATCAAGGTTATTCGTGATGTTCGCAATGGTAGACTCTGGCAACAATCGAAGCCGACGGAACGTACTGACTGCGATCGGTGCACTCGGTGCCACCGGTCTCGCTGGCTGTGGCGGTTCGAACGACACGAGTACTGAGGGTAGCTCGGATGGCTCGGGAAGCTCCGGTGGTTCGAGTGCGACCGAGACGGCCACCGGCACTTCGACACCGGTGCCGATGGCCGACTCCTTTACGCTCTGGGAGATGAGCGACACCTGGGACCCCCACGTTGCGGCCTATCAGGATGCGACGGGGACGACGGTCGACCACGTCAACAAGGGGTCGGTCGTCGAGGACCTCCGAACCCGCATCCTCGCGGGGACCGGCGCGCCGGCCACGTCGATGGCCCAGTACAAGAACCTCCGCCAGCTGGTCGCGACCGGCGGGCTGCGAGACATCTCTGACTGGGTCGACGAGGCCGGAATCCGCGAGCAGTTCCCCGAAGGCATCTGGGAGACGGTCACCTACGACGGTGCGATCTACGAGGTGCCCTACGACATCGGTCCCGCGACGCTGTTCTACCGCAAGGACGTGTGGGACGAGCACGGCGTCAACGCCGACTTCGAGACCTACGACGAGATGATCGAGGAAGGTAAGAAACTCCCCGACGACGTTTCGATCATGGGGATGTCGAGCAACACCCTGATGGTCCTCTGGCGAGCGATGTATCGCCAGGCCGGCGGGCAGGAGTTCGACGAGGAGGGACGGATCGCCTTCGACAACGACACGGCGTTGCAGGTCACTCGACAGATCAACCGCCTCGGGCAGTCCGGTGTCGTCGACTCGACGAACGCGTGGAGTAATCCGTGGTTCGCGGGCTTCAAGGACGGCTCGATCGCTGGCCGTATCTCCGGTGCGTGGTTCGCCGGGACGCTCCAGTCGTCGGTCAGCAGCACCTCCGGCAAGTGGCGCGGCATGAAGATGCCGGCGCTCGAAAGCGGTGGCAACCGCGCGAGCCAGATCGGTGGCTCCGGGCTTTGCTTCCCCAAGCAGGTCGACGAAGCGCAGGCCCGTCGCGCGTTCGACTTCGTCGTTCAGACCACCACCAGCACCGATCAGATGGCGAACCTGTTCACCGAACAGGGCAACATCTGTGCCAATCAAGAGGCCTGGGAGGACGAGGCCTTCGACGCCGGCTACGACTTCTTCGGTGGACAGGCCATCGGCAACCTCTGGACGGAGCTTGGTCCCGATATTCCCAGCTTCCGCTACACGCTCGACTCGCCGAAAGTCAACACTCTGCTGAACCCGATCCTGCAGGACATGGTCGCCGGCAAGCTCGAACCCAAGGAAGCGCTCGACAAGTGGGTCACCCAATCCAAGAACCAGACTGGTCGCGACGTTGCCTAACATGAACTCACAGACGGTCACAAGTCTCGTCGACACATTCCGGTTCAAGCGCGAGCAGCTGAAAGAATCGCTGCCGCCGTTCCCGGGGACGCCCTACGTCTTCCTGAGCCCATTTTTCGTGCTGTTCGGTGTGTTCCTGGTCTTCCCGATGTTCTACACCATCTATCTCTCCTTTTTCACGTTCCAGGGCGTGGCACTCGATCCGCTGTTCGTACTGGAGTTCGGTGGGCTTTCGCTGGCGATACCCAAGATGGCGAACCTGCAGTTCGTCGGACTGGCGAACTACCAGCAGTTGCTCGGCGACGAGATCTTCTATCAGTCGCTGTTCAACACGGTGATCATCTTCCTCGTCCAGGTCCCGCTGATGGTGTCGCTGGCGATGGGGATCGCACTCGTCCTCAACGCCGGCTTCACGCGGTTCAAGGACGTGTTCCGGAGCATCCTCTTGCTCCCCGTCGCGGCAAACAGCGTCGCGTACACGATCATGTTCACCGTCATCGCCGTGGAGGGTGGCCTGCTCGATGGCGTCTTCCTCACGCTCGGCTTGCAGCCGATCCCGTGGATGACCGACGGCTTCTGGGCGCGCAACCTCATCGCCGGGATGTCGATCTGGCGCTGGACGGGCTACAACATGATCATCATCCTCGCGGGGATGCAGACCATCTCCCCGTCGCTGTACGAGGCAGCCGAGATCAGCGGCGCGAACCGGCTCCAGAAGTTCCGCTACGTCACGCTCCCACAGCTGAAACCGATCATGCTGTTCGTGTTCGTGACGACGACCATCGGTGTGTTCAAGAAGTTCGGTGAGCCGGTGATCCTCATCCAGTCCGGTGCGCCAGTCAACAAGACACGGACCATCGTCTACTACATCTACGAGGTCGCGTTCCAGAACCTTCAGCTTGGGTACGGGAGCGCGCTGACGGTCGCACTGGTGTTGATCATCCTCACGCTCTCGCTGATCCAGTTCAAGGTGACCTGATATGCACGAGAAAATCAAACGAGAGGCGTTGTGGCAGTTCGGGGGCTACAGCTTCCTGCTCGTCGTAACGATGCTGATGATGATTCCGATCTACTGGCTGGTGGTGGCGTCGACGCTCCCGAACGAAGCCATCTTCTCCAGTACCGGCAATCTGCCGCGACTCATCCCGGGGACGGCCTTCCTGGAGAATGCCCGTGATCTGGCCGCTCGGCCGAACGTCGACTACTACCTGAGCATCTGGAACAGTATCGCCATCGCCGGTATCTACACCGTGCTTGCCCTGCTGTTCTGCTCGATGGGTGGGTTCGCGTTCGCGAAGTACGAGTTCAAGTACAAGCGCGTGCTGTTCATCGCTATCCTCGCGACGCTGATCTTCCCGATCAATCTGCTGGTGATCCCGATGTTCCTGCTGGTGTCGAAGATCGGACTCAGCAACACCTACTGGGCGGTGATCCTCCCGTGGGCCGCGTCGCCGCTTGGCATGTTCTTCATGCGCCAGTCGATGCAGTCGATCCCGGATTCGCTGCTCGAAGCGGCTCGAATGGACGGGGCATCGGAGTTCCAACTGTTCTATCGGGTGACGTTGCCGACGATGAAATCGAGTCTGGCAGCGCTCGCGGTCATCCTGTTTTTGAGCATGTGGAACCTCTTCCTGTGGCCCCTCGTCGTCCTCGGGGAGGGCAAGTACACCATTCCGGTGGCGATCCAGAAGATCACGAGCAATCAGAACGTGGCCTACGACCAGTTGATGGTCGCGTCCGCGATCGCGATCATCCCGATGTTCCTGGTGTTCCTCGCGCTGCAGCGCCACTACGTCAAAGGGATCCTCGCTGGAGCGGTCAAGGAGTGATAACGACATGACGGAAATTACTATCGACGGACTCACGAAAGCATACGACGCGAGCAACGACGACGGAAACGAGGACGGCGAGATCATCGCCGTCGACGACATCGACATCGAGATCGAAGACGGCGAGTTCATCGTCCTGGTCGGACCCTCTGGCTGTGGCAAGTCGACGACGCTGCGGTGTATCGCCGGGCTGGAAGACGTGACTGACGGCGAGATCAGGTTCGACGGCACGGTCGTCAACGACGACCGACCGCGCGACCGCGATGTCGCGATGGTGTTCCAGAACTACGCGCTCTACCCGCACATGACCGTCGAGGAGAACATCGGCTTCGGCCTGAAGCTCTCCTCGACGCTCCCCAGTGACGAGATCGCGACGCAGGTCCGCGAGGTCGCCGAGATGATGGGCATCGAGGATCTGCTGAACAAAAAGCCCGCAGAACTCTCTGGCGGCCAGCAACAGCGGGTCGCACTCGGCCGGTCGATCGTCCGCGAACCGGGCATCTTCCTGATGGACGAACCGCTGTCGAACCTGGACGCGAAGCTCCGGGCGACGATGCGGACCGAACTGCAGGAACTCCAGAACGATCTGGGCACGACGACGATCTACGTCACCCACGACCAGACCGAGGCGATGGCAATGGGCGACCGGATCGCTGTCCTCGACGGCGGCGTCCTCCAGCAGATCGACGCCCCGGAGGAACTGTACCGGAACCCCGAAAACGAGTTCGTCGCGAACTTCATCGGGAGTCCGAGCATCAATCTCTTCGACATGGATGCCGAGGGCGACACGCTCAGTGGACCGGGTGGGTTCACCTACGAACTCGACGACCACTCCGTCGACGACGGGCGCGTCCGGCTTGGCATCCGCCCGGAAGACATCACGGTCGACCCCAGCGGGGACGACCTCGAAGTCTCCGTCGTCGAGAAGATGGGCAACGAGAACTTCATCTACGGCCGTATCGGCGGGAAAGAGGTCGTCATCCGTGCCGACGCCTCGGTCCGGCCGGAAGTCGGTGACACCATCGACTTGCAGTTCGACGAGAGTGCCGTCTACCTCTTCGACAGTGCGACGGGCGAGTCGATCAAGACCAAGACCGACGAGATCGCTGCGCCTCCTTCTCAGTTCTGAGCGGTCTCGCGGGCGTCGTTCGTACGCTCCGTTGGTCGCGTCGCTTCGCCGTTGCTCATTTGCCCCGTCACCTGCTGCTTCGTTCGGCACATCGTCACCGAGGAGCGTGGCGCTCGTCGGTCGTGCTTCGTGCCGTGACTCGCTCACGGCGAGGACGGCCAGTCGTCGATTTCGTGCTCCGCCCGTGAATCCAGACGAACGCACGATAGCTGTCCGGCCGGCGGCAGTTGTCGTCTCGGTCAGTCAGCGAGATAGGGGTGGAGGCTGATCGTGAACGTCGTCGCCTCGGGGTCGACGCGGTACTGTTCGAGCGTCTCGGGACCACAACTGCCAGAGCCAAGCCCGGAGTGGGCGTGATCCAGCGAGACCGACACCGTCTCCTCGCGGGCCAGTTCGTGGCGATGTTCGGCGGCTTCCAGTCGCTCGGTCGTGTAGTCGTGGGCGGTAACGTCGAGCAGCGAGTCGCTCGTCGCCAGCAGGCCGACGCCGTTGCGATCTTCGAAGGCCACCCAGCGCGTATCAGCGTGGTTGCCGTTGGCCTGCGGGCGCACGTAGGGCGTATGCAGGTCTTCGACGGCGGCCTCGTAGCGACCGACGAGCGTAGCCGTTTTGCTGTCGGCGTAGGACTCGCCCGGGCCGCGACCGTACCACGAGACGTGGTCGAAAGCGTCGTCGAGCGTCAGGTCGAGTCCCAGTCGGGGGAGCGAGGGTAGCATCGACATGTCCCCCTCCGGTTCGAGTTCGGTCTCGATGTCGACGACGCCGGTCTCGTGGATCGTGTACGTCTGGATCGTCGCGAAGCCGTGGGCGAACATCGGCGCGCCCTGTCGCCCCTCGACGGTGATGGTCACCGTCTCCTCGCCGACCGCGGTGTCGACGGCGTCGACTCGCGTCCTGAGGTCGTGCAGTCCGTGTTCGCGCCAGAGCTGTTCGAAGCCGATCGTTCGGGCGTCCCACTCGTCGATCAGCGACTCGGTCTCGTACAGCTCCACGAACCGGGTGAAGAAGTGCGGGACGAGCGGGAGGCCGCGGTCGTTGTCCGTCGGCGCGCGCCACATTCCGATCTCTGGTCCCTCGGTGACGACCGTCTGGCCGCGGTAGGACAGCGAGTCGATGACGCCCGCGGTCGTGTCGAAGACGAGTTCGAAGTCGTCGTTCTCGACGACGACCTCGTGGTCGCCCTGCTCGCAGGTCAGCGGTGCAGTCAGGGTCGCCGCCGGCACCGTCGGGTCGGCGCTCGCGGGGAGTTCGAACTGCGCCGTCGCGACGGTGTGGCCCGCGGGTGCCCAGCGGGTATCGCTCGCGAGGACGGTCTCGACGGTCAGCAGTCGCTCGCCGTCGGCGTCGGCGGTATCGTCGTCGAACGGCACTTCGACCGTCGCGCGTTCGCCCGGTTCGACTGCGGGCAGGTCGAGTGTCCCGCTCTGGACGACTTCGCCGTCGCTCTCGACGCGCCAGCGTGCGCTCAGGTGGTCGAGTCCGCGGAAGTCGTAGCGGTTTGCGACGGTGACCTCGCCGGCCGCGAGGTCCTCGTCCGTGAAAACGACCGGCTCGACGACTTTCTTCAGTTCAGTCAGGCTGGGCGACGGCTCGCGGTCGGGGAAGACCAATCCGTTGATGTTGAAGTTGCTCGTGTTGGGTTCGTCGCCGAAGTCGCCGCCGTAGGCGAACCACTCCTCGCCGTCGTCGGTGGTCTGGCGGATGCCCTGATCGAGCCAGTCCCAGACGAACCCGCCCTGCAAGCGGTCGTATTCGTCGAACAGATCCCAGTAGTCCGCCAGCCCGCCGGGACCGTTGCCCATCGCGTGGGCGTACTCACAGAGGATCACCGGGTGGTCGTAGTCGTCCTCGACGGCGAGCGCTTCGAGGTCGTCGTAGGGGGTGTACATCGGCCCGACGATGTCGCTGACGCGCTGGTCGTGGTCCTGCTCGTAGTGGATCGGCCGCGTCGGATCGAGTTCACGGGTCACCTCGTACATCGTCTCGTGGTTCGCGCCGACGGCCGACTCGTTGCCAAGGGACCAGATGACGACGCTGGGGTGGTTCTTGTCCCGTTCGATCATCCGCACCATCCGGTCGACGTAGGTGTCCTCCCAATCGGGGTCGTCGCTGATGTGCTGGATCGTGTCGATCCGTTCCATCCCGTGGCACTCGATGTCGGTCTCGTCGAGCACGTACAGCCCGTACTCGTCACACAGATCGTAGAAGCGCGTGTCGTTGGGGTAGTGGGCCGTGCGGACGGCGTTGATGTTGTGCTGTTTCATCAACTCGATGTCCTCGCGCATACGGTCGAAGGTCACGGCTCGGCCGCGGTCTGGGTCGAAGTCGTGGCGATTCACACCCCGGATCGTCACCGCCTCGCCGTTGACGAGGAACTGGCCGTTCTCGATTCCGACCTCGCGGAAGCCGACGGTCTCGCTGACGGTCGCCGTCGCCGCGCCGTCCTCGACGAGCGTCACGAGAAAGTCGTAGCAGTTTGGCGTCTCGGCGGTCCACTTCGCGGGGTCGGCGACGCTCGTGGCCAGTTCGACCGTCGCCGTTCCGTCGTCGAGTGTGTAGGACTCCTCGAACTCGGCGACGGTGTCGCCGGTCGGATCGACCAGTGACGCCTCGACGCGGCCCGTCGCAGGCGAGTCGGTCGCCGATTCGCCGCTCGCAGCATCGCCGGCCGCCGACTCGATGTCGACCGTCGCCGTGAGTTCGGCATCGACGTAGTCGTCGTCGAGGGCCGTTCGCACGTCCATATCGGCGACGTGGGTCTCGGGGACGGCATAGAGGGTCACGTCCCGGAAGATGCCGCTGAGCCACCACATGTCCTGATCCTCGATGTAGCTTCCGTTGGACCACTTGTAGACGCGCAGGGCGACGGTGTTCTCGCCCGGGTCGACGTAGTCGGTCACGTCGAACTCCGCGGGCAGTCGTGCGCCCTCGCTGTAGCCGACGCGCTCGCCGTTGACCCAGAGGTGATACGCCGAGTCGACCCCCTCGAAGCGCAGGCGGATCTGTCGGTCGTCCCAGCCCTCGTCGACGTGGAACGTTCGGCGATACGAGCCGGTCGGGTTCTCGCTGGGGACGTTGGGCGGGTCGACAGGGAACGGGTAGACGACGTTCGTGTAATGGGGCGCGCCGTGACCGTCGAGTTGCCAGTTCAGCGGGACTTCGATGCGGTCGAACGACGTTTCTTCGAACTCGTCGGCGAGGAAGGCGTCGGGTGCCTCGGCGGGCGTCGGCGCGAGGTCGAACGTCCACTCGCCGTTCAGTCGGCGGACCCACGGCGAGTCGGGCACCTCGTCGGTCAGGGCCGAGCGTTCGTCTGGAAACGGGAACACGTCGGTGTGTGCGTCGAGCCTGTTTCGGCCGACGACACGCGGGTCTGTCCAGTCGTTCATCGTGGACGAGTCCACCCACCCGCCGCTATTCATTCTTTTGATAGTCCGTCCTCTCCGGTCGTCGCTGGCTCCTCAGGGTCTCTCTCGTCCAGATACATGTTCTCTCCGTGTACGGTATCCGAAGCTTTATTATCATTATCTTTCAACTGTGTTGCTGTATGCCACGCACGCGAGCAGCTACTGCACGGAACAGTGTATCGAACGTACGGACACGCGCTGTCGGGGGGACGTGGAATGTCTAAGGAGTGGTCTCGACGCGCCGTCCTCAAATCGAGTCTCGGCGTCCCGCTGGCGGGGGCCGCACTCCAGTATTCGACGGGTGCGGTCGCGGCGGCCGACGAGTACGCGACCCTGCGGGGCCGCTGGACCGACTTGCTGACTGGCGGGTCGATCGACGAGAGCAAATCGGAGTACGACGACGCCCTCGCGGACCTCGATCAGACGGCCCAGGACCACTGGGATACGATGAACACGGATCCGAGCGACAGGCTCTGGTCGGACCTGCCGATCCCGGACGACTCCAGCAGTAGCTACAGCGAAGGCCACATCACGGACAGCTACGATCGACTCCTGACGATGGCGAAGGCCTACGGGACCGAAGGGAGTGCCCTCAAAGACGACAGTTCGCTCGCCTCGGATATCATTACCGGGCTGGACTTCCTCTACAACCGCATCTTCAACGAGAACCAGAGCCAGTTCGGTAACTGGTGGCACTGGGAGATCGGGGCACCGATGCGGCTGATGGGGGTCTGTACGCTCCTGTATTCCGACCTGACGAGCACGCAGGTGACGAACTACACCGACGCCGTCGCTCATCACACGGGCAGTCCGTACGAGTACACCTTCTACGACAACACCTCCGGCGGGGCCAACCGCGTGGACGAGTGTATCATCACGGCGATCCGGGGATTGCTCACGGAGACGGATTCGACCATCGCGCTCGCACGTGACTGTATCGAAGACAGCAACATCTTCCAGTATACGACCGCCAGCAGCGGCAACGGGCTGTATCCCGACGGGTCGTACGTCTATCACAAGGAGATTCCCTACATCGGTTCGTACGGTTCGATCCTCTTTACGGGCCTGAGCGAACTCTTCACGATCCTCGATGGCTCGACGTGGGAGATCACCGGCGTCGACCGGGACGTGATCTGGGACGCCGTCGGCGACGCCATCAGCCCGTTCATGTACAAGGGGCTGATGATGGGCGCGGTCAGCGGTCGATCGATCTCACGGGACGACCAGTCGGACCACGTGCGCGGCCACAGCGTGACGGCGACCGTGCTCCGACTCGCGAACACGGCCCCGGAGCCGTACGCGACGGAGTTCGAGGAACTCGCGAAGGGCTGGATCGAGAGCGATACGTGGGACTCGTTCGTCAGCGAGGCCGAGGTGGCAGATGTCGCCAACGCCGAAGCAGTGCTCGAAGACGGCTCGATCACCGCCGCCAGCGAGCCGGTTCAGTCGCAGGTCTTTCACAACATGGATCGAGCGGTCCACAACCGCTCTGACTGGGCGTTCGTCGTCAGCATGTGCTCCGACCGGATCGCCCGTTACGAGGCGATCAACGGGGAGAACCTCCACGGGTGGTACACCGGTGCGGGGATGACCCAGCTATACGACGACGATCTGGGCCACTACACCGACGCCTACTGGCCCACCGTCGATCCCTACCGACTCCCCGGAACGACCGTCGACACCCGCCAGCGCTCCGATCTGGACGGGACTCACCATCCACTCCCCTCGACGCAGTGGGTCGGCGGGGCGACCGTCGACGAGGAGTTCTCGATAGTCGGGATGGAATTCGACGCCGAAGGTGCGTCGCTGACGGGCAAGAAGTCCTGGCTCGCGCTCGACGACATGGTGATCGCGCTGGGAGCGGACATCACGAGTTCGGACGGACGAACGATCGAGACGACCGTCGAGAACCGAAACCTCCACACGAACGCCGACGAGGTGCTGACCGTCGACGACACCGCGAAGTCGACGACCCCCGACTGGTCCGAATCCATCGCTGACGTCTCGTGGGCACACCTCGACGGGACCGGTGGCTACCTGTTCCCGGAACAGCCGACCCTCGAAGCCACACGCGAGACCCGCACTGGCTCGTGGCGCGACATCAACGTCGAGGGGCCGACCGACGACATCACCCGCGAGTACCAGACGCTGTGGCTCGATCACGGAGCCGATCCCAGCGGCGCGACCTACGCCTACGCCGTGTTGCCCGGCCTGACCGCGTCCGAGACGAAACAGCGTAGCCAGACGCCCGACTTCGATATCATCGCCAACGACGCGACCGTGCAGGCCGTGACGGTCCCGCGTCTCGGGCTGACGGCCGCTAACTTCTGGAGCAGCGGCTCGATTACCATCCCCGGCACCGGCCGGACCCTCTCGGTGAGCGGTCCTGCCTCGGTGATCCTCCGGCATCGCAACGACGAACTCGCCATCGGCGTCGCCGACCCCTCGCGCACGCAGGACACGGTCACCGTCGAGTACGACCACTACACGGACGGGATCGTCTCGAAAGACGCCACGGCAGGCGTCTCGCAGTACCAGCCAAGTGTTGTCATGGACGTGGCCGTCGGTGGGACCCGCGGCAAGACCCACTCGGCGACGTTCGAAGCCCCCACAACCACGCTGTCGCCGACGGCGGACGCGTTCGTCCGGGACGGCTCCGCCTCGGGAGACAACTACGGATCGTGGTCGTCGCTGATCCTCAAGAGCGGGCCGAGTGGGTACGCGCGCGAGTCGTTCCTCAAATACGATCTCTCGGGGCTTGCCGGAACGGTCGAGCGCGCCGAACTGGGCCTGTACGGTGCGGTAACCGATCAGGACGGCGGCACATCCATCGAGTGTACCGTCAACGCCGTCAGTGACGATAGCTGGACCGAGAGCGGGATCACGTGGGACACCAAACCGGCGTTTGACTCCTCGCTCGGGACGATGACCGTCACGCGAGACCACCAGTGGTGGCGTGAGGACGTGACCAGCTACGTCCAGTCCGAGGCGGCCGGTGACGGTGTCGCAGGCTTCGGACTCCAGCAGACCAGTGGCGACCTCTACACCGACTTCAACAGCCGGGACGCAAGCGAGAAGCCGCCGTCGCTGCGCGTCACGACGGCAAACCCGAACGCGACGACGCTGTCGCCGACGGCGGACACGTTCGTCCGCGATGGCTCGTCGTCGGGCGACAACTACGGCTCGTGGTCGTCGCTGGTCGTCAAGAACGCCAACACGGGCTACAACCGAGAGACGTTCCTCCAGTTCGACCTCACCGGTCTCTCCGGTTCGGTCGACGAAGCAGTGCTGTACATCTACGGCGCCGTCACCGACGAGAACAGTGGCGACTCGGTCGACTGTACGGTCTCGGGTGTGAGTGGCGATAGCTGGACCGAGAGCGGTCTCACGTGGGACACGAAGCCCGCAGTGGGATCGTCGCTCGGGACGATGCGTGTCAACCGCACCGCCCAGTGGTGGACGGTCGACGTGACCGACTTCGTCCAGTCGCAGGCGGGCGGCGACGGCGTCGCGAGCCTCGCGATCCAGCAGCTCGCTGGCGGTCTCTACACCGACTTCAACAGTCGAGACGCGGCCGAGAAGACGCCGTACCTGCGCGTGATCACGTCCTGATGGAAAAACGAGTCACCTCGGGCCGAGGTGACTCGTCGACCGACTGATACTACCGACCGTAACCGTTCCGAGCGATTCACGACCTCGGGGTCGCGACATTCCGTACCGATTTACAGCCGGCAGTACGACGACACCCCCGGCAGGCCGAACGGTTCGGGTACGATGTCGGGGTGGAGGCAACACTGTCCTATGGGTTCAGGCCTGCACTTCCATTACCAGCCAGTACCGGCTTAATCGCTTCGAATCTCGGATGGACGGCCGTCACTCGGCAACAGATCGCTGCGGAACGACACTGTGTCTTTCGGCAGTGCTGTAATTGTTTGCATATTTCTGAAGAGCCTACAATATCGATGAATTCGGCTGCAAAAGGCACGATCTGTCAGCGTCATTCTCGAAGTGATTTTGCAAGGCAAAACAGTTGTTTTGTATCGCTGTCGAGGGCCGGCCTGTCCGGCGTCCGCGCGCTCGCCTGCCTTTACAGAGTTAACGCTGTAACGGTTGTTGGTAGTTTACTGGTCTGTCATGGTCAGGATTCGACCTCTACTTCGCACGCACACCCGTCGTTCGACAGGAGCTGGTCGACACTGTACTGGGTCTCGCAGTCCTGACAGAACACCTGTACGTCGACGATGACCGTGAACTTCCCCAGCGTGATCCGGCCGGTGTTTCGAAGACTCTCCAGATTGTTACTGACGACGGCGTTAGTCCGGTTCACCAGTCGCTGGATCGCACCGCGCGTGTTCTCGATCCGGTCCTGATCGGACTCGCTCGGTTCTGGCTGTGAGACCTCGCGGTACTTCGTCAGGTACGTGTGGATGCTCTGGTGGGAGACGAACGACGACGTGAGTTCGTCGATATCGATGCCCTGCTGTCGCAGTCGTGTTTCGACTTCTGCACGTGCTGCGCCGTCCACGTCGTCGGTGAGGCGTTCGTACGTCGTCTCCAGTTGTCCGTCGTCGTACGATCGATCGGTCGCTTCGAGGGCTGCTGCCAGCACCCGCTGATTGAACCAATCCGCTAGCGTTCGGAGGCTGTACTGTTCCTCGCGCTCGCCCAGCCAGTACGCTTCGAGGTCCGCTCCCACACCGTCGAGGTCCCACTCCTCGATCAGTCGTGCGACTTTGCTCATCGTCCTCCTCCACCGAACATTGTCACTCGTTTCGCCATACTGGACGCCGGTCGGCCGGCGTAATATGTATTTCGACTCGGTGGGTTGTCAGGTCGCCGCGACACTCCCGGCCAGCCCCGACTGGCCCGCCGTGTTCTCGCCGTCGACTGATGAGTACCTATCGGAAAACGTAGTAATGTTTGAAACGGTCATATGCTGCCGTCACGTTCGATATCTATACCACACGCCGAATCCGGGTTCCGATCCGGGCATGCACACTGCTACTGAATTTCGCCCATCGAAGTGCGTTTCTGGCCTTTTGTAGTCCGATTCAACGAAATCGACCGCTGGTCGGACGATCCGCGTCGACTCGTGGGCCGATTCCGTGTAACTGTCGACGGATGCTGACTTTGCGACATCGAAAACAGGGCTTTCAGTCGACGATGGACCGCTACGGGGAACCCTTGGTCTCGCCGAGCCGGGATCGATCCCGGATGACCGCTCGGGGTTCCACGTGGAACGCAGAATATGATATTTATATGAATGTATATAGAAAGTATACCTTTTCTTATATAGTCTACTTTCAATTTCCCCTTCGTCCGCGACACGGCGAACCCAACAGATTAATCATCGCCCGTTCCCTCACGTTTGAGTACTATGTCGGACTCCGACAACGAGGATAGAGGAAGTCGCCACACGGCGGCTGGGCGCGAAATTCGCCAGCGACAGTAATTCGCAGGACACAACCGTGACAGAGACGAGATTGTTCGGAGGCCATCCGCTGACGCGGGACCTCTCTGACGTTACCGACGTACAGTTCCTTGATACGACGCTTCGCGACGGGGAGCAAGCCCCGGGTGTGTCGCTCTCGCCCGACGAGAAGGCACGCATCGCCCGCTCGCTCGATGCCGCCGAGATCGACGTGATCGAGGCTGGTAGCGCCTGCACCGGGCCGGGCGAGCGAAAGACCATCTCCCGCGTGGCCGAACTCGATCTCGACGCGACGGTGACGAGTTTCTGCCGTGGGATCAAAAACGACATCGACCTCGCGCTGGAGTGTGGCGTCGACGGGATCAACCTCGTCGTCCCCGCCAGCGACCGTCACATCACGGACAAGGTCGGGACCTCGCGGGCCGACAACGTCGACTCGACCGTCGAACTGGTCGAGTACGCCAAGGAACAGGGCCTGTGGGTCGAAGTCATCGGTGAGGACGGTTCCCGGGCGGAGCTGGACTATCTCGAAGAACTGCTCGGCGCGGCCATCGACGCCGGTGCCGACCGGATCTGCTGGGCCGACACCGTCGGTCACGCCACGCCCGACGGCGCGCTCGAAGCCGTCTCGCGACTCTCAGAGCTGGGGCCGGTCAGCGCCCACACCCACGACGACCTCGGGCTGGCCGTGATGAATGCGCTCGTCGCGGTCGCTGCCGGTGCCGATATGGTGCATGGCACGATCAACGGCATCGGCGAGCGCGCCGGCAACGTCGCGCTCGAAGAGGTCGCCATCGCGCTCGATCACGGCTACGATGTCGCGACGATGGATCTCACGCAGGCCTACGAACTGGGCGAACTCGTCGCCCAGACGACGGGGATCCAGCTGGCCCCGAACAAGGCCGTCGTCGGCCAGAACGCCTTCACCCACGAGTCGGGCATCCACACCGACGGGACGCTGAAGGACGACGCGATGTACGAACCCTACGCCCCCGAGAAAGTGGGCCGTGAGCGTCGCCTCGCGCTGGGCAAGCATGCCGGCCGCGCCGGGGTCGAGGCCGGACTCGAAGAACACGGGATCGACGTGACCGACGATGAACTCGGCGCGATCGTCCAGCGCGTCAAAGAGATCGGCGACCGTGGCCGCCGCGTGACTGACGCCGACCTGCTGACCATCGCCGAGGAAGTCAAGGGCACCGACCGCGAGCGCCGCGTCGAGATTCTGGACCTGACGACGGTCGCCGGCGGCGGGACGCCGACCGCGAGCGTCCGACTGGCAGTCGACGACGAGGAACGCCCGCCGGCAAGCGCCACCGGCTCCGGTCCCGTCGACGCCGCCATGACCGCCATCGAGGAAGCGCTGGGCCACTCCGTCGACTGGAACCTCGATTCGTACCACGTCGACGCCATCACCGGCAACACCGACGCCGTCGTCACCGTCGAGATCGTGATGTCGCGGGGCGACAAGACCGTGACTGTCTCCAACAGCGACTCGGACATCACCCGTGCCTCCGTCTACGCGATGGTCGACGCCATCGATCGGCTCCTCGCCGACGAGGACGCACACGTCATCGCCGACGACTAGGACCACCACCTTTTTCCACTGCGGGTGCGCCTCCGGCGCACCGTCTGCTCACGGGCCATGCGCGGCGCTCCCAGTTTACATCGAGGCTCGTCTGACTCACGGCTTCGCCGTTCGTCTTTCCGAGATTCCGCTGGAATCTCGCTTACGGCGCGCTTTGCACCGCTCGGTCGCCCGGATGCTCGTTGGTCAGTACAGAACTCTCATACGTTGCTGAATGTACCACAGTGGCCGTGAATTCCGGAGATTTATTAATCCAAGATATCATGAGATGGATATGAGGGAATCTAATACGGGCGTAACTGTTACTTGTATTACCATTTTTTCTCTTATTGGAATTTCATTGTTGGGTGGCGTCGCGGCCGCTGACGCCCCAACCTTCGTTGAGGAGTCGATTTCTAATGACGAAACATGGACACCAGA
This sequence comes from Halomicrobium sp. HArcht3-1, assembly GCF_058933345.1. Taxonomy (NCBI): domain Archaea; kingdom Methanobacteriati; phylum Methanobacteriota; class Halobacteria; order Halobacteriales; family Haloarculaceae; genus Halomicrobium; species Halomicrobium sp. HArcht3-1. Next base: position 21,404 of record NZ_JBZYDM010000014.1, read on the forward strand.
GGAAGGTCCCTATCGTGTCACAAACGACGTCACGGTTTCTAACAACTCACAGCTAACAATAGAGCCAGGGACGACCGTTGAATTTGTAGAGGACAGTTCACTTATAATCAAAGGAACACTAGCTGCTGGCCAGAAAAATAGCAAGAACGTTCAATTCACGACAGTGCATGACGATGCTAGTGTCGGTAGTTGGGATGGATTGGTCATCCAGGGGTCGGCAACATTAAACAATGTCTCGATGGAGAAGCCGATAAATGGTCTCGTTATAAACAATGGCGGTGCTGCTGAGACCACTGGCATACAGTTCCACGAAACTCAACGTTCGGCCGTCGTACTCGACTCTGGCGGTACCGCAGTTTTATCTGACGCAAAGTTCGGCGATGTCGGCGATGGGACCTCCGGTTCAGACATATTCTTTGATGGCAAGGGTGGGCTTACGATTCGGTCTTCTGTCGTCCCGCATGGGATCAGCGGCCACTCTGATACCGAAATCACCCATCTCACGGCGATAAATAACGATTTTCGGGGGAGAATATCATTCTCAAGTAAAACGAATAGATATGATGGGATCACGTTCAAAAACAATCTAATCAGAGATGAGGTAACATTTGATCAGGGATACGGCAGTGAGAGCGGTTTTGTCTTTACACAAAACACGGTCTCCGCTGATGGGACAGTGTCAGTCTCGGTTACCCGTACTCTCTCAGATGTCACCATCTCGGAAAACAATCTGACTAACGGCCGATTCCTGCTTTCATCCTCAGGTACAACCAAGGACGTCCAGGTTCAATCAAACACTGGCGAGAATGGTGTCATCAAGATCATCGGGGGAGACAATCTCGATGACATCACTGTTCGAGAAAATAAGTTACAAAACACACGGCTTAAGCTCCGTGGCTCGTCTCTCTCTCACATTCATGTCGTCGAGAATACTCTTTTCGGAGGCAGTCGCGGAATTGAATTGATCGCTGAACATCAAGTCGAGAGCTCTGAGTTGATCCAGAACCGAATCTATTGGACGGACTCGGCGGGAATCTATATTAAGACAACGCACCCTAGTGTCGGGGACGTAACTGGAACCGAGATCTCGAACAACATGATTGCCCGAAATGGCGGTGCTGGCATTTTTATCAACTCGCCTAGCGCGAATATCTGTTGTGACGACGATGCCGAATCAGTGATCAGTGAGAACTATCTTGTGAACAATACGTTTGGGATCAAGTCAATTAAAGGAAAGCCGATCAGCATAGAACGAAACCACATCGTTGGAAACAGTAAGACAGGGATACAGCTGGCTGCAAAGGGGCCGGCTATCGATTCGGCTGCTGTCTTCACAGTTCGCAAAAATAATATTTATGACAACGAGGGCGCTTTGACATACGAATCAGGGACTGATGCGGAGGTGATCGCGGAAAATAACTACTGGGGAGCACCAAGTGGCCCCCATTACCCAGCTGTCCTTCCAGAAGGAGAGGGTGGCAACGTTTCGAGTCACGGAGCAATTGTGAATATCAACCCTTGGAATGAGTCCCGCTTTGACGCGCTCGTTCCCGAAAGTCTTCCACCCAAGCAGAAGGAACGACCGAACGCTAAACAGTCAGCTACTCCAACGGTAACCGGTTCAGAGGGATCAGCCGTCGAAGAAAGCGCTGCTCAAACACAGACTACGGCAGAAACGGAAGAGGACGCAGAGTTAGACGAGAATCGTGAAGAGACCTCGAGGTCCCAAGGACCTGGATTCGGTTTCGTCGCTACATTGCTTGCCGTTTCCGCCGCAGCACTCCTCGCTAATCGAGGGGGAGAATAGATCAGATCATCCCCCTGCTTGGAATCATTCGCATTCACGAGACGCGCGCGCCGATCCAGTGTCCGAGTCCCATCACGACGATGACACCGAGCTAGACTGCGGGACCACCCTGTATCTTGCTCTCCACGAGTCGCGCCACTGTGTTCGTGATTTCGGAGCCGTCGACGCGTCGTCAGGCTGTCGGTTACAGGGCCACGTCGATGTTCGAGTCCCCGGTGCCGACGTTCTCCGTGACCAGAATCCAGCCACGTGGGGTCAGGCCGATCTCGTCGTCGTTCTTCTCGACGAGCTCGGCCCGCAGGAGTCCACGCAGCAGACTCTCGGCCGAGACTGCCGTCCCTCCGAACAGCGTCTGCGGTGTCGCCGTGCCCTGGAGTGAGTAGAGTCTCACGAGCGTTCGGAACGCAGGCAGCGGCAGGTCGAGGCGCTCTAACTGTTCTCTGACGCTGTCGTAGTCCCGACGCAGGAACCGGCCGAGGAGATGCTGCTGGCGTGGGGACACGAGTGATAGCTTCAGCGAGACGGCGACGCCCTGCCTGACGTACTTGATCTCGATCACCGGACGGCGCTCGCCGACGAGCGTCTCGGTCGATCGTGAGAAGTCGACGATCGTGTCCAGATCGATCGAGAACGACCTGTTGATCCCGCGACAGCCGACCTTCCCGGGCGCGACGAGCAGTTTACCGATCTCGAAGGACTTCTCGGTCACACGCCCACCGATCTTCGTCGGATGGCTGACGACGACCTCAACGTCGTTCAGCAGCCGCCGATACAGGACACCGGCGACGGTGTCGAGCATCGATTCGGATGCGTCGACGAACAGCACCTCTCGCCGGTCCTGCGTCTCGAATCCGACCGTCAGGACGGTCCCGTCGAACGTGTCGCTGGCGGCTTGTGGTGGGGTGCCCACGCGAAGGTCGAACACCGTCGACAGATCGATCTCTTTGGTGATGGTCTCGTTCTCGACGCGTAGCGTCTCGCCGATCTTGAGGCGTCCATCGAACGCTTCCCCGTCGTACGGTCGATAGAGGACTGTTGTCGAGATGTCGATTACGTTTGCCATAGACTGTTCCGGGCGTTTCCGGTCCCGTCTGATCGACACCGATCTGATGCCACCACCCCGCTCGCGGCACTGTCGATCCTTTTCGCAGCGACAGCGAATGCCGACGCAACACGTTCCATTTCGATACCTCCCAATTCGACTATCGGAACAAAAATACACACCCTGATATTCAACCGCGATAACTCTCAACGCCCGACGCCGGGACACCACACGCCAGGCGGGAGTTTCCACGAACATCGTCGTCCACCCGTCGTTGTCCCTACGTTTATCAGAACGGTTGTCATACTCCCTCCATGTACCGACTCGCGCAGTTCGGTCTCGGTGGTCTCGGGACGGTCATGCTGTCGGTGATCGAGGGGATGGATCGCATCGAAATCGTCGCCGGTGTGGACCCCGAACCGGACGCTCGTGCCCGGTTCGAATCGAGCTACGGCGGGCGTGCGTACGCGGATCACGAGACGCTGCTGGCCGATGCGGACATCGACGTGGTCAACGTCGTCTCGCCTCACGCCGCTCACTTCGAGCAGACGATGGCCGCGCTCGACGCCGGCCTGTCGGTCCACGTCGAGAAGCCGATGGTGACGGGTGTGGCGGACGCGGTGGCGCTGACCGACGCCGCCGCGGGTCGTGAGGAAGTCGTACAGGTGGGCTACCAGCGTCACTTCGATCCACGATTCGAGCGCCTGCGCGACATTGTCGCGGATGGGACCATCGGCGAACTGGGCGGCGTCAACTGTTTTCTGGAACAGGACTGGATCGATCACCAGTCCGGGATGTGGCGAGCAAACCCTGCCGTCTCGGGCGGCGGGCAGCTGTACGACTCGGGATCGCACCTGCTTGACGCACTGCTGTGGACCACTGACAGCGTCCCACAATCCGTGTCTGCCGACATCAGCTACGACGCGCCGGGTGTCGACGTGTACAGTTCGCTCTCGGTCACCCTCGACAGCGGCGGTCGGCCCGTGCCGGCGAGCGTGTTCGTCACCGGTGACGGTCCCACCGGTCCCGGGACGCGCGAGGGACTGTATTGCTGGGGCAGCGACGGCAGCGCGGAGTTCACCGACGAGGGAGTGATCGTCCGCCACGGCGCTGAGACGGCACACCACGACGTGCCCGCTCCGAGCTTCGAGACGCTCACCGAGCGAAAGCTCGAGGCCTTCCTCGACGCGGTCGCGGGCGAACGCGAAAATCCGGTGCCACCGGCGACGGGCCTGCAAGTGATCGGTCTCACCGAGGCGGCGTACCTCGCCGACGAGCGTGGCGAACGCGTCGACGTACAGGGACTGATCGAGGACGCACGGTCGTCGTGATCGACGACGGCGACAGTCAGAGCAACTCGGGAATCTCGGTGAGTCCGTCCACCTCGTAGTCCGGCGTCACCGAGAGGTCGGCGTCGACGCGGTGCGGTCGGCGGATGAACACCGAGTCGATACCGGCACGCGCTGCCGCGAGTACGTCCGTCTCCGAGTCACCGACGAACAGCGCATCGGTCGCACTCAGGGCGTCGAGTGCACGCTCGACGTAGTACGACTCGGGCTTCTTCCGGTGGAGGCTGTCGACGGTCGGGTCACGGGCCTCCATCGTCTCGAAGTAGTGGTCCAGTTCGAAGTACGCAAGCGAGAAGGCGACGGTCGTGCGCTGATTCGAACTGACGACGCCGAGTGGCACTGAGAGGTCATCGAGCGCATCGATGTCGTCGTATGGGATTTTCTGGCCGGCCCGCATCTCCTCGTACTGGCCGTTGGCGGTGATCTGATCGCGGTGGTACCAGAACTCCATCGGATCGACCTCGTAACGCTCACAGACCTCGTGTAGTTGCTCCGGTGTCACGCCGATACTTAGCGCCTCCACGTCCGATTCGTCGGGGTCCTCGACACCGACGGCATCGAACGCTGCGCGCGCGCCGTCCATGTGGGTCGCCTGTGTCGTCACTTCGACGAGGACGCCGTCGTGGTCGAACAGCACTGCGTCGTAGCCCATCGACGGGGACTAGGGAGTAATCGGTCTAACCGATTGCGGTCGTCTCAACCCCGTCGACGGAGCGGTGCTGCCTACATCGACTGCTGGACGGGGAAGGACAGTTCCACGGTTGCCTTGTACTCTGTGATGCCGCCCTGTTCGGTGTCTGCCGTCCACGAAACGACCTTCATCCCGTTGATGTCTTCGACCGTCTCGCTGGCCTGCTCGAAGGCCTCCGTTGCGGCGTCTTCCCACGACTCTGTGGAGGTTCCCATCACGCGGATGATCTTGACTGCGGTCATACCCGCGACACTACGGCGACAGCGTGCATGGTAATAGCGAGGCTATCCCGGCTACGGGAAGCTTACTGGTGCGGGCTGGCGGGAACCCACTCCCGTGTCCCCATGCAGGGCGGCCGACACGATCACTGTCACGCGACGCGCCCGCTCGCCAGTCGAAGGTAGCCACCGGCCAGCGTCCGCTCCTCGTAGTCGGTGGTCCGCGCCCGTAGTCGGTCGTGCGCGACTTCGACCCGCCGGTCGTGGCTGTCGGCGACGCCGGTCTGGCGCTTGTCGGTCGAGGAGAGCCAGACGAGCGCACGGTAGCCGGCGTTGATCGGGCGCGCCCACGTCCGGTCGCTCTCGGTGAAATGCAACAGCGCGACGCGGCCGCCGGGACCGACCAGATCACACCAGTCGTCGACGACCGCATCCGGGTCGGCGAACATCCCGACGACGAACGTCCCAAGCAGCGCGTCGATCCCGTCGTCGAGCGGCGGCCGCGTCGCATCCCCTTGCAACAGGCCGGCGTCCGCGCGCCCTCGAGCGCGTGCGAGCATCCCACGAGTCACGTCGAGACCGACGACGCGCCCGTCGGGACCGACCTCGTCCCGGAGATGGGGGAGGTTCGCGCCGGTGCCACAGCCCATCTCGACGACCGTCGCGCCGTCCTCGCAATCGAGTGCCACTGCTCCGGCCCGTCGCCACGACTGGACGCCGGGCAGCGTCGCCAGCCGGTCGTACAGGCGCGCCCACCGGCCGTAGAACGTCCGCACGTCGGTCATCTACGTGATCTCGCGAACGATCTCGGCGACCGCGCTCGCGTCCGGGCCGAGAACGTAGCTGATCGGCTCGATGCCCATGCCGCCGGTCTGATAGAGCACGTCGGCGTCCGGCTGTGCGTCGAGTGCGGCCCCGATTGCCTCGCGGAGGTCGGCCTCGGCGTCGAAAGCGACGGTGGTGTACCCCGCCGCTTCCAGATCGTCGATCACGTCTTCGTCGTACCGAACGTTGAGCATCGCGCTGGCGTCCGTGCCGGCGGCTCGGGCCGCCAGCAGGACGGTCGCGACGTGCTCGCTGACGCCGAACTCCGGTTCTGCAGGGATCGTCGCCCGCCCCTTCACGTCGAGGATTCGCCCCGGCACGCCAGCCACGTCTTCGATCCCGTTGGCATCCGAGAGCGCTTCGACGAGGTTCGACCCGACCGCGGGAATCAGCGACGCGAAGCCGCTGGTGTTCTCCAGTACTCTGAGACCCCGGCGCACCGACGAGAGGGTCTGCTCGGCCTCCCGGAGGTTGCTGTCGGGGTCGTGGACGGCGAAGTCGCCGCCGTATTCCGCGAGCTTCGGGACCGCCTCCTCGTGTAGCTGTGCGAGCAGGCCGCCCTGTTCGAGTTCGCGGACGAACACCTCGGCTTCGATCAGCGCCTGGACCGGCGTCATCTCGCCGCCCGCCAGTCCGTCGGCCAGTTCGTCGATGAGTGTCTGCATCCCCTCGTCGGCCAGCAGGCGCTCGTTGCGCTCGACCTCGCCGTGGGCGTACTTCGAGACGGCGCTCTGGCTGATCCCCAGCAGATCGGCAACCTCCGACTGGGTATAGTCACGCTCGCGCAACGCTTCGGCCAGCAGCGACCGGAAGGTCGGGAGGAACTCGTCGACGACGATCTCCTCGATGAACCTCACGACGCTCGTCCTCCGTTCGATACAGCCGTCGTCATTTCTGGTCCCCTCCGAACTCGAAACGAGTTCTCGCCGAGATAGGCGTGACACACTTCGTGGTCACTTCTGATCGCCTCCGAACTCGTGGTCGCTCTCGATCTTCGACGCCTGTGGCCCTTCCTGACCTTGATACTTCGAGCCGCGTTCCTCGCCATAGGGTCGCTCGGCCTCGGTTTTCAGTTCGGTAAACGTCAGCTGTGAGATCCGCATACCGGGCGTGAGCGCGACCGGTGCCGTGCCCAGATTCGACAGTTCGAGCGTGATCTGGCCCTCGTAACCCGGATCGCACAGGCCGGCAGTCGCGTGGACGACGATGGCGAGACGACCGAGTGAGGAGCGTCCTTCGACGTGGGCGATGAGGTCGGCGGGAATCTCGACGCGCTCGTGGGTCGTCCCCAGCACGAAGTCGCCGGGGTGGAGAATGTACTCGTCGTCCTCCTCGACGGTGACCCGGTCGGTGTACTCCTCTGTCTCCTGTTCGCTGTTGGGGTGGATACAGGGGATGTTGGCGTGCTGGAACTCCAGAAACTCCCGACCCAGCCGCAGGTCGACGCTGGCGGGCTGGACCTGCAGGTCGATGTCGTCGAGTGGCTCGATCACGAGGTCGCCCTCGCCGAGTCGCCGCAGGATATCGGTGTCAGAGAGGATCATAGCCGTATGAGCGTGGGGCCGCCGTTAAACGATTGCGCTCTAGGATACGGTGTTGCTCCTGCTATCGAACGCTGATCTGCAACTGTGACTCAGGCCTCGAAAGCCCTCGCCGTGCTCGCGGTCGCTGTGCGACATCTCTCCACTCGCTTCGCTCCCTCCGAGAGGGGTCACACAGCGACGCCCTTCCAGCGCGACCACGGCTCGCCCATTCATCCACCAGGGTCCAGACAGACGGGCAAGCAACGATCCTGGCGGATGAAAGGGCGAGGCGCGCTGGCGACGGAGTGGAGTCGTCTGAGCGGCCACTATCCGGGCGAGCGGTGCGAGGCGCGCCGAAGGCGGGCCTCGAAAGCGAACGGGAACGTCAGCGACCCGTGAGCAGCGAGCACGGATATGTCGCTCAGCGACCGCCAGCGAGCCGAGGGCTTTCGAGGTCAGCTTGCTGTTTGTGAGTGTGTCGATTGCAGTACCAACCGACACTAGTTTCAGGTGGAGTTCGCGGCGAAAAGCGTAGCGGGGACCAAGCATATACCTGCCCGGGTCTACCGCCCCATTATGAAGCAGGCCATCGTCGCCCGGACTGACATCGGCATGGGCAAAGGCAAGCTGGCGGCACAGGTCGCCCACGCCGCGCTCATGGCCGCCGAGGATGCCGACCGACAGGCCCGCTCCCAGTGGAAGGGATCGGGTCAGAAGAAGGTCGTCCTCAAGGTCGCAGGCGAGGATGCGCTGTTCCGCCTGGCCGACGACGCCGAGCGGAAGGGCCTGCCGAATGCGATCGTCAGGGACGCTGGTCACACACAGCTCGATCCGGGCACCGTCACGGCGCTGGCAGTCGGGCCGGCAGCGGACGACCGGGTCGACGCGGTGACGGGTGACCTCTCCCTGTATTAGCCCGTATCGGGCGAAACCACTGTCGGCAATAGCCGTAAACGACACAAGGGTTATCACTGACAGTCCCTTACCCAAGGTGAACAACGAAACAATGCAAGGACAAAATCAGCAGCAGGCGTACGACCGCGGGATCACTATCTTCTCCCCGGACGGCCGCCTCTATCAGGTCGAGTACGCACGTGAAGCAGTCAAGCGCGGGACCGCAAGCGTCGGTGTTCGCACCGCGGACGGCATCGTGCTGGCCGCCGACCGCCACGCTCGCTCCCCGCTGCTCGAACGCGACAGCATCGAGAAGATCCACAAGGCAGACGACCACGTCGGGATCGCAAGCGCCGGCCACGTCGCCGACGCACGACAGCTGATCGATCTGGCACGCCGACAGGCACAGATCAATCACCTGCGCTACGGCGAGGCCATCGGTGTCGAGTCCCTGACGAAGGAGGTCACCGACTACATCCAGCAGTACACCCAGACCGGCGGCGCACGCCCGTTCGGTGTGGCGCTGCTGGTCGGCGGTATCGAGGACGGCGAACCTCGCCTCTTCGAGACCGACCCCTCGGGGACGCCCTACGAGTGGCAGGCCGTCGCCATCGGCGGCGACCGCGAGGAGATCCAGTCGTTCCTCGAAGACGAGTACGAGGACGGTATGGACCTCGAAGCCGGGATCGCACTCGCACTCGAAGCGCTTGGCTCGGTGAGCAACGACGGTCTCGACGCGACTGGCGTCGATGTCGCGACGGTCGACGTCGAGAGCGAGCAGTTCAGTTCGCTCTCGGAGGACGAGATTGCCGAACGAGTTACGGAGCTGGAACTCGGAGGTGAGTCCGATGAGTAATTTCCCCGACCTTCCCGGTATGAAGAACCTCGACGCGAACCCCTACGAACCCGAACTCGCATCGTTCGACGACATGCAGGCCACTGCAGAGGACGACGAGTCGGTCGCAAAGACCGGCACGACGACGATCGGTATCACCACCGACGACGGCGTCGTCATCGCGACGGACATGCGTGCCTCGCTCGGCGGTCGCTTCGTCTCGAACAAGTCCGTCCAGAAGGTCGAGCAGATCCACCCGACGGCCGCGCTCACGCTCGTGGGCAGTGTCGGCGGCGCGCAGTCGTTCATCCGAACGCTGCGCTCCGAGGCCGACCTCTATGAAGTCCGCCGTGGCGAGCCGATGAGCATCTCCGCGCTGGCGACGCTTGCGGGTAACTTCGCCCGCGGTGGCCCGTTCTTCGCGATCAACCCGATCCTCGGTGGCATCGACGACGAAGGGAGTCACGTCTACAGCATCGACCCGGCCGGCGGTGTCATGGAAGACGACTACACCGTCACCGGCAGCGGCATGCAGGTCGCCCACGGGAAACTCGAAGACAGTTACAGCGACGACCTCTCGATGGAAGAGGCCGAAGACCTCGCCATCGAAGCGGTCTACGCCGCGACCCAGCGCGACACTGGCTCGGGCAACGGTGTCTACGTCGCCACCGTCACCGACGAGGGCGTCGACATCACCGGCTACGACGACTTCGAAGGCGCGCGATAGGCGGCTCTTTTCGATCGACGTTTTTAGTCGTCTTCGTCGAACACTGCCGAGAGTGCTTCCCGCGGCGTGCGCCCACAGTTGCCCCCACAGAGGTGAGCGAACGCGCGCAGTTCCGACTCCGAGAGTTCGTGGAGCCGTCCCGACTCGATGGTCTCGACGATGTCTTCGAGACGGTCCCGGTCGGCCGCACCCACCTCGACGTGGGCGGTCGGCTGCCCGCCGGTCCGTCGGCGTTCGGCCCGCTGTAGTCCCTCGGTGAAGAGGACTTCTCGGGATGGCTCTGCTTCCGCAGTCCCGAGATACAGGAAGGCCACGGCGTCGACGATGGCCGCCGTCAGGTCCTCGTCGTCGTCGAACACCTGTTCGCGGTCCCGGTCGTCCAGCGTCTCGAACAGCAACGAGAAGTCGAGCAAGGCATTGTGCACGCGTTGGCGGATCCGATAGCGCGCGTCGTACACGGACTGTTCGCTCTGCAGGTCGGCGTCGCCACGGAGAAAGCGTCGGTCGGCCGGCGAGAGTATCCCGCGTGGCCGCTCGTCTCGGTCGTCCATACCACGTATCTCGTTCGATACGGACTAAAAGCTATGGCCGTCTCGAACGGTCAGGGGACGAGCGTCACGGGGACCTGCCCCGCTTCGATCATCGCCTTGGTGACGCTGCCCTCGCTTAGCTGGTGGAACAGGCCCCGCTCTTCGTTGCCCATCACGACGAGCGTGTAGTCGTTGTCTTCGATCACCTGTCCCAGTCGTGCGCTGATCGAGACGTTCTTTTCGTCGGAGCCGCCGGTCTCGATCAGCGAGAAGCTGACCGGGACATCCCGCTGGGCAAAGAGCGACCCAAGATCGTCGCTGAGCTGAGCCTCGGTGAGACTCGTCCCGATATGGACCACGTCGACGGATTCGCCGGTCTTGGCCGCTCGCTCGGCCGCGAACTCGACGGCTCGTCGTCCAGCGTCCGTGTCGCTATAGGCCACGAGTAGATCGTGTGCTGCTGGCATGCCTCTGGCTACATCGACGAGCGGTATGGCGTTTTGGGTCTCTGCTGTGGTCCTCGCCCGCGCGACGACGACCGCGCACCGCTACCCCTATGTGCGCGCCGGGGCGAGCATCCCCACAGCATGCGCCCAGCACAGGACATCGAGCGGGTCGTCGGCATCGAGTACTACGTCAGCGACGGCGACGGGATCGGGGGCCGTCTCCGGGCGTCGCCCGCGGACTTTCGGGTGCGGGAACTCGAAGCGTTCGCGACCCAGCCTGTCGACGCCGACGAGGGCGCGTACAATCATCTCGTCGTGCGCGCGACCCTCTCGAACTGGGACACCAACGACTTCGCGTCGGCGCTGTCCGACCGGCTCGGTATCTCGCGTGAACGGGTGTCGTGGGCGGGCACGAAGGACAAGCGCGCGGTGACGACCCAGCTCTTTTCGGTCGACGACGTGACGCCGGGGGACCTCCCCGAGATCGACGGTGCGGAAGTCGAGGTCGTCGGCCGCGCCGGCCGGCCGGTCCTGTTCGGCGATCTGGCCGGCAACGCGTTCGAGATCACCGTCCGTGACGTCGAGGATCCCGGCAGCGTCGACGCGATCACCGAGGACCTGCGGGCGTTCGCGGGCGTCGCGAGCGGTGCCCGTGGCACCGGCGACGGGGGCGACACGGCCGCCGGCAGCCAGACCGTCGCCGTGCCCAACTACTTCGGCCAGCAGCGCTTCGGGAGCAGGCGGCCGATCACCCACGAGGTCGGGCTTGCGATCGTTCGCGACGACTGGGAGGGCGCGATGATGGCCTATCTCGGGAACCCCAACGAACGCGAACCCGAGGCGACACAGGAGGCACGTGCATACGTCGAGGAGACTCACGACTGGAGCGGCGCACTCGACCGGTTCCCGACGGCACTGGGCTACGAGCGGGCGCTGTGTCACAGCCTCGCCGACGCCGACGAGGAATCGCCTGCGGCCTTTCGGACGGCACTGGAGACGCTCCCGACGAATCTCCAGACACTCTTCGTCAACGCCGCCCAGTCGTATCTGTTCAACCGCATCCTCTCGGAACGGCTCGAACGCGGCCTTCCGTTCGACCGCCCGGTCGCCGGTGACGTGGTCTGTTTCGCCGACAGCGACGCCCCCGAGGGACTGGCGCTGCCCGACACCGATCGGACCCAGCCTGTCACCGAGGCACGCGTCGAGACCGTCGAGCGCCACTGCGAGCGCGGGCGGGCGTTCGTCACTGCACCACTGATCGGCACCGAGACCGAACTGGCAGCGGGCGAACCCGGTGAGATCGAGCGTGCGGTGCTCGACGACGCCGGACTGGAACCCGCCGACTTCTCGCTACCCGGTGAGTTCGACTCCACCGGGACGCGGCGAGCCGTCGCCGTCAGGACGGCAATCGAAACCGAAACCGTCGAGAAGGATGCCGTCCGGTTCGGATTCTCGCTGCCGAAGGGGAGCTACGCGACCGTCCTCCTGCGAGAGTACCTGAAGCGCGACCCCGAAGCGCTGTAGTGGTGTCCGGTGAGAGACCGTGACAGGGACTCTTCGATACGGAGTATGAACCGCCCACCTTTTGAGCGATCACGCCCCAGTAACTGCTATGACCTGTCGGCAGTGTGGCTGTGAACTCGACCGGCCGGGCGACTACTGCCTGCTCTGTCGGTCGGCCAACGCCGACGCCGTCGTGCTCGAACTCGGTCGCGAGCGCGCGACGGTCACCGCACTCGCCGACGACGAGGTCGTCAGTGCCCGCACGATCACGACGACGCCCGAGGAGGGCGGCGAGACTGGTGTGATCGAACTGCGCAACTTCGCCGGCCTGATCGCAGACGAGGTGCGACGCAAGCGCCCCGAAGAAGTGTACGTCACCGGTGACCGCGAGGTGATCGGAGCGGTCCGAGGACAGCTTCACTATCCGTTCTATCGCGTCGACGAGGAGGCACCGGTCGAGCACGTCCGCGAGCGTCGTGGCGAGCCGGCACTGGAAGTCGTCGACGCCGCACCCGCGGAGAAACTCGGCGGCTCGCACTCGACGCTCGTTGGCGGGCGCGCGGGCCAGCGGGCGATCCACACCGTCGCGGGCCATCCCCACGTCAAGAAAGTGATTCCCGGTCCCATCGACGCTGGCGGCTCCGGCTCTCGGACCGGCGTGCGCGCGAAAGCGACACGGGCCGACAAACACGGCAACGTCCGACTGCTCATCCGCGATGGCTCCAGCGTTCAGGAGAATCGGATCGTGACGACCGCGGGCGACCGGGAACTGGGCGAGCGCGTCCGCGCGGACCTCAACGATGCGCTGGCCGACGCAGATTTACAGGACTAGCGGAACGATCGAATCGATTGACACACTGATCGCACCGCCGTCGTGCGAGCGGGTGTGTGTCGACTTTCGATGGCACCTATAGAAGCGACAGGACCGCCGTGGTGATCGTCTCGACGACGGTCTCCCAGATCGAGATGTCCGTGAACATCGCCAGTACGGTGTCGAGTCCGAAGAACGCGAACAGCGCCGCGCCGACGAGGTGAGCGATCCGCGCGTTGAAGCGGTGCGAGAACGTGTAGAAGAAGTAGGCGTTCAGCAGGCTCACCGGGATGATCGCGAGCATCTCGCCCAGCCAGATGGCCGCCGTCGCGCCGTAGTTCGCTGCCAGCGTGATCGTCACGAGCTGGGTCTTGTCGCCGAACTCGCCGGCGGCCATCATGAGGAAGATGGGAAGGAAGCTTCCGAATCGCTCTGGCACGGCGAACTCGAATCTCCCGACGCCGATGGCTTCCGGGAGTTCGACGGCGCTGGTCCCACCGTCCGAACGATGTTCTGACGAGGAATGCGAATCGCCGATTCGTGAACCCCCGTCGGTCGTGACCGAGTCCCCACCACCGTCGCGGGCCGGTGCCGAGTGGACGAGTAGCACGGCAAACAGGAGGAACATGGCTGCCGTGAGCGCGTCGAGGTAGACGCCGGGCAGCGCTGCCTGGATCGCTGCACCGAAGGCGATTTCCAGAGCCGTCCAGCCGGCGAAGGCGCTGCCCGCGGCCGCGACGACGACGAGCGGATTGTATCGCGTCGAGAGTCCCGCGATGATGAACTGCACCTTCTCGCCGGGGAGCACTGTCAACTGGGCAACGAGCGCGATCACGACGATCTCGACGAACCCGGTCACGAAACCACCTCACAGTCACCGCTCGGTGCGCAAGCGTGGTAGAACATGCTGCAAGTACGTCGGATTAGAGGTCTCTAACAAATAAGCGTGGCGAGTCGAAGGACTGTGTGAGACGGAACACGACAGGAGAGCGATGGGTTACTCGCTGGACTGACGACGTTACGACGCAGTTCGGGCCGATTACCAGCGACGCCCCGTGGACGTGGTTCGCCGTCGGGCCAATCGAACGGACTGAGTCCCGTGTCGAGGCCATCACCCCCAATATATGGGCAGGCAGGTCGCTCGTGGCCGGGAGCGCACGGTAGCAGTGAGCAGGTGGCGCTGATTCTCGGACGGCGGCGTGACAGTCTGGCAGCCAGATCGAGGCCGGACGTGACCGGATACTTGCCAGTCTGTCCAGGTCTGCCCTCAATCGCACTGTGTGGACGTTCGGGGTAGCGACCAACTGATCGAAGGGTCTCGTCTCTCCTCTAAAGATCGCGTGGGTATCCAGAGCGCCGACCCATCGCTGCGAGTAACATCACGTTGTCGGCGAGAAATGTCCACTGATGGGATGCCGGAGCAATCACTGGAGTCGTTCCGCTGTCCTTTCTCGCGCTGGCTCACGTCGACCGGCCGCCCCCTCGCGTTCTGTTCCCAGCCGTCGACGCCCGTTCGGATTCGCCTACTCCCGTGAAACGACGGCATACGGAAACACCGCCGGTCGACACGTGACCGTCGGCTGCTCGATGCGTGATCGTTGGTCGCCGCTACTGGATATATGTCGATATTTGTGAAAAATAGCCACTCATAACAATGGGATCACAAGTCGTCGAAACCCCCATACAATGGAGGTCCCAACCAAAACAAATCAGTAATCGCCGCTCAGTGATTGGCGAAAAAGTCAGAAATAGTATATAAAATACGGAACCACATCAACAACGCATGACATCACGAAACAGAATTCAAGCGATCACACTCGTCGCCATCATGGTACTCTCGACGATGGTGGTCGGCATCGGGTACGCTGCCACTGTCCAGCGAGGCGGTGGGAACACGCAGTTCGATCCCGGTGTCGGCGGCCCGAGCGAGATTACCGTCGACGAGTCCAAACCGGTCGTCTTCCAGGGTGAAGACGACCTCGAACTGGTCGACTCGGACGGCAATTCGGTCAGTGCATCACAGCTGGTCGGCGTCTCCGGTGACGCGGAGGGCCAGCCACTCGAACTACCGATCCCGCAGGATCAGGTTTCCGGTCAGTACGCGTTCAACGGAAACGCTGACGCTGCCGGTGTGACGGTCCAGACCCCGCGGGTCACGGACCTCGAACTGATCAATCAGCGCGGCGTCGACGTCGCTGGCTCGTCGGTCCAGGAAGACGAGGTACTGCTGGTCAGCGCCGAGTGGAACTTCGAGCAAGCCGAAGACCTCGAACTCGTCATCCGTGACCAGAACGGAAACGACGTTACTGGTGACGTCCTCACCGACGCCGAGGCGCTGTCCGAGAGTCAGGTCGGCGAACTCTCCGGTCCCTACGCCGACAACCCCGAAGTCGTCGGCAACCCCGGTCAGCGCGGGACCGGTACCGGTGTCGTCTACCTGCAGGGGGTCGGCCAGTTCGATGACGAACAGCTCGCGAACGCATCGCGCGTCGACGCGGCGTACTGGGCGGTCGATCTCAGTGACCTCGAAGAGGGTGACTACACGGTCACCGTCGAGGGCTGGGACAACCTCGACTTCGGCGCTGCGACCCGCTCGTCCACGTTCTCGGTGACGACCGAGACGGACGTGAGCCTCGACCTCGATCAGGACAGCGCGACGCGCGGCGAGCGCGTCGGGTACACGATCCGTGGCTCGACCGCGGGCGCGGAACACTACGTCGTCATCGAACAGGACGACTTCCGGAACAACCGCGTCGACGTCGACGCGTTCCGTGACATCCAGGACGTCGTCGACCGCGGGACGTTCGACACCAACGACGACGACCAGGCCGACTTCGCCTGGGCACAGGTCCAGATCGACGAGGACACCGGTCTCGGCGTCGGCCAGATCGACTCGACAGTCCTCGACGACGCCACGATCGACGTGAACCTCTACGAGGCAGACCGGACGCTCGAAGACGTGGCGGCCGACCTCGGAGACTCCGAGGACGATCCATCCCTGACCATCCAGCAGGGTGACCTCACCTTCGACAGTCCCGACGGGACCTACGTCGCCGGTGCCGATGTCGACGTGCGCGGATCCGCCGCGCCGGGCATCGACGACGTGGTCGTCTACGCCCGCGATCAGGGCGACTGGGAACTGATCGACGTCAACGAGGACGGTAACTTCGACGACAGCGACCTCATCAGCGTCGACGCCACCGGCGAGTGGGAGGAAGAGGACGTCCTGCTCTCACAGGCCAGTGACATCCTCTCGATCCCCGGTCGTTACCGCGTCGGCGTCGTCGAAGCCGAGGACGCTCGCGATCAGGACGGCGACATCCGCCGGTCGCTGACGACCTCGCAGTTCAGTAGCGCGACGAGTTCCCAGACCTCGATCATCGTGCAGCAGCCCGGTCTCGACGATGCCCGGACCTTCCGCACGATCAACGCGCAGGTCGCAGTCGAGGACGGCACCGTCGACGTCGCCGGTGTCGCCCCCGGTCTGCAGGACGTGCTCGTCGTCATGGTCGACTCGCGCGGTCGGACTGTCACCGATCAGGTGAGCGTCGACGACGACGACACGTTCGAGGAAGACGACATTCCGCTCGTTACTGCTGACGGGCGCGAACTCAACGAAGGGACGATCCGTAGTCTCGTCATCGGTCTCGGTCGCGACGGCAGCACCGGTGACGGCATCCTGCCCGGTCAGACCAGCGCCGACCTCGGCGCGCTGGAGAACTACATCCAGGGCATCGGCACCGGCCTGACCCAGGAGCAGGTCTTCGAACGGATCACCGACGAGACCGTCGACGAGGTCGCGAGCGACGACCTCCTGATCGAGCAGTCCTTCCGCTACACGGACGGCTCGACCACGATCGAGAGCATCTATCCGTCCGGCTCGCAGGCGGACGGCGTCGAGCAGATCGAAGTCGGTGAGACGATGGTCGTTCAGGGCCTGACCAACCGCAAGCCCGACGACAACACCATCTCCGTCGAAGCGATCGAAGGACCGTCCGTCGATAACTTCGACATCAACTCCACCGACGAGTGGGGTCTCGATGGTGTCTGGACCGTGACCCTCGACACCGATGGTCTCGAACCGGGCACGTACACGCTCGAAGCCGACGACGGTGACAACACCGACACCGTTCAGGTCGAAATCGTCGCGCCGGCCCCCGAGACGCCGGCAAACGAGACTGCGACGCCCGCGCCGGCAAACGAGACCGCGACGCCCGCGCCGGCAAACGAAACCGCGACGCCCACGCCGGCAAACGAAACCGCGACGCCCGCACCGACGAACGAGACTGCGACGCCCACGCCAGCAAACGAGACCGGCTAACACACCCGTACGACGCGGTGCACCACGTCACCCCCGCGTGACGTTTCGTTTTTCTCATCTTTCGCGGCAGTCCGAACTCAACAGGTTTATGAAAGTCCTAGGCCGACAGTAGGACACTATGGCTAAGGACAAGGGACGAACCGGCAGTGCCGGCCGCTTCGGTGCTCGCTACGGCCGCGTCGCACGCCGCCGCGTCGCCGAGATCGAGGAAGACATGCGAGACGACCACGCCTGCCCCGAGTGTGGCAAGGACCGCGTCGACCGTCAGGGCACCGGCATCTGGGAGTGCAGTTACTGTGGCTACAAGTACACCGGCGGAACGTACCGCCCACAGACCCCCGGTGGTAAGACCGTCACCCGCTCGATCCGCGCCGCACTCTCCGACGACGAGGACGAGTAATGAGCTACAAGTGTTCCCGCTGTAAGCGCGACGTGACGCTCGACGAGTACGGCGGCGTCCGCTGTCCGTACTGCGGTCACCGCGTCCTCCTGAAGGAGCGGTCGCGCGACGTCAAAGAAATCGACGTCCAGTAGCGTGGATCACGACGCAGTTCTTACCTTCGAGTACGAGACCCCAGAGCGAGCACGCCACGTCGAGCGGAGCGTCCGTCCCGAGATCGGCGAGATCGGCGGTGACCGAACCACCGCGACCCTCCGGCGCGAGGGTGCGACCGTCGTCGTCGAGATCGAAGCCGCCGACCTCGTTGCGCTGCGGGCAGGCTGTAACACCTGGGCGACACTGCTATCAGTGGCAGAACAAGTCAGTCGGGGCGACGAGACGCCTTCACAGATCCGATAGCACCTCCACCGGTCCGGTTTTTGCGATGCGACTGTCCGTCCGAAAGATATTATGCCAGTGGTGGTGAATGGTTTCACTGACAGAATCACACCGTGACCTTCTTTTTCCTCCCGAGGTGTCAGTGACGATGGGCCGCGACGGGGACGAGACCCCGACACGAACGGTCAGATCCGGCGCTCGGGTCCTGTACGTCGAGACCGACGGCGGTCCCGATGGGACGGTCGCCGACGAACTGGAGCGGTGCCTCGGCGGTGACGTGACACTGACCGCCACGACTGAGGCGCGAGTATCGACCGTCGTCACGACCGACCACTGGTCGTGTCTCGTGCTGGATGGCGTCGTCGACTCGTCCGTGTTCGACGCACTGTGTGACGCCCTCTCCTGCCCGATCGTCCTGTACACGGAGACCGATCAGTCGACCGTCCCACCACGGATACTCGATCGCGTCGAGACGGTCGTCGAACGAGGGGACGGCGACAGCGCCATCGTGTTTCTCGCCGAGAAACTGCGCACGCTCCTGCGCAGTCACACCGGTGCGACCGAACACGCGCTGTCCGAGGCACTCTCGACCGTCGAAGAGGAACTACGGGATGCGACCGCGTTGTTCGTCGTCGACGACACCGGGCGGGTCGTCTGGTCGAGTCACTCCTTCGAGACGGCGTTTCCCGTGGATACGACCGACACGACGATTCCAGAGACGACCGACTTCTACGCGCGTCTGGAGGCACTCTTCTCGACGGTCCCCGAGGAATCGCGATTGTTCGAACTCGACGGCAGCGTCGACGTTTCGGACGAGCAGTCGCTCGTCGTCGCGACGACGGGACGGTCGCGGTTTTACGTTCGCGACAGTCAGGATCTCTCGGCGATCGAGGTGGGACTCACGCTCGAACGGTTCGACGACGTGACCGACCGTGTTCGTCACGAAGCCCACAGTGCGTTGCTCGAACGACTCGTCGAACAGGCTCAGGACGGTCTGTACACGCTGGATCACAACGGCGTCATCGACTTCTGCAACGAATCGTTCGCCGCCAACCTCGGCTACGAGCGCACGGAACTCATCGGCCAACACGCAGCCGTCACCCTCGCACCGGGTGAACTGGAGGTCGGACAACAGACCGTCCAGCATCTACTCGACAATCCCGACGTAGAGAGCACCGAAGTGGACCTGACGTTTCGCACACGATCGGGTGAAGACCGCGAGATGTCGATCCACTACACGCTGTTGCCCACCGAGGACGGGACCTACGGTGGCCTGATGGGGGTCGTCCGCGACGTGACCGAGCGCAATCGGCGCGCCGAGCAGATCGAGCGCCAGCGCGACGAACTGGCGACGCTCAACCGCACCAACGAACTCGTCCAGGAGATCATCGCTTCGATCGGCGACGCCGCCAGCCGCGAGGAACTCCAGCGGATCGTCTGTGATCGACTGGTCGAAGCGGGTCGGTACGAACTCGCCTGGATCGGCGAACGACAGCGGTCCAGCGACAGCATCGTCCCGCTGACCAGTGCGGGCGATGCGACGGACTACCTCGACGCGATCGAGGTCCGAACCGACGACTGTCCGAGGGGGCGGGGTCCCGGCGGCCGCGCCTGTCGGAGCGGTGACGTACAGGTCGTCTCCGAGATCCGCAGCGACGATCGCTTCGGCCCGTGGCGCGAGCACGCGCTCGACGCCGGTCTCGAATCGATGGTCGCCGTCCCACTGCAACACGGCGAGGCGACACACGGTATCCTCGCCGTGTACGCCACCGAACCCGACGCTTTCAGCGACAGAGTGACCGAGAGCTTCGGCGTACTGGGCGAGACGATCGGGCTTGCGCTGACGGCGATCCAGAACAAGCGCCTGTTGCAGCGAGACGCGACGGTCACCCTGACCTTCCGATCCCGGAGTGAGGACGCGTGTCTCGTCTGGCTGGCGGACCGCTGTGACTGCACGCTCGAAACTGCCGGTACCGTCGAGACGGGCGACGGCGTCGTCCAGTACCTCCGGGTCGACGGGGCAGATCCCGACGCCATCGTCGACGCGATCAACGCGTCCGACGGGGACCGCTCGGCGGCCGTCACGCGCACTGACGGCGACCAGATCGTCGAGATCCACACCGGTTCGTCGCTGTCCGTCGCCCTCTCTGAAGCCGGCGCACGCCTCCAGACGGCGACGACGTCACCAGGCGGAGTCCGTGTGATCGTCGAAAGTTCGGCAGACGCCGATATTCGAGCGATCCAGAACGTCGTCGAGCGCTACAATCCAGCGACGGAACTCGTCGCCAAGACCGAACACGCACAGCCAGCAGACGACCACGACGGGGTCTCGCCGGTCGACTCACTGACCGACCGCCAGCACGAGGTCCTCCGGGCCGCCTATCTGGCCGGCTACTACGACTGGCCACGCGAAAGTACCGCGGAGGAACTAGCCCAGTCGATCGATATCGCGTCCTCGACGCTCCACCAGCATCTTCGCCGTGCCGAACGAAACCTACTCGGCGACCTCTTCGATCCGTGATCGCTGGTATTTTTCAGCCATCGATGATCTAATCGATCGTATCGTGTTGGTCCCACGATAGCCTAGCCGTCTAGGTGGCTAGTTATTGGCGTCGGCTGTGGTTTACTCGAACGCCAGCATCATGAGCAATCAACCCACGACTGAGCCTGGCAGTGACGAGTGGCGTGGCATGACACCGCGGGACCGCGGTCTCACCACGCCGATGGTCGACGACGTGTTCGGACTGCTCGCAGATTGGCGCCGCCGCGCGGTCTGTCTCCACTTCGCAGGGTGCGACGAAACGACTGCGGACGTCGAGACGCTCGCGACGGTGGTCGCTCAGCGTGGCATGGGCCGTGTCGAAAGCACCGACACGGAGGTGTCTGCCGTCAGGGACGCTCTCGTCGAGGACCACTTACCGGAACTCGACAGAGCGGGGGTACTCGATTACGACGAACGAAGCGATTGCGTCCGCTACTGGGGCCAGCCCACAGTAGAGAAGTGGGCGGAATACGCCGACGAAGTCTCAGAGTAGCGCGGGCCTGATACGGACGGTTGTAGCGATGTCCCGGTGAACGTCTATCCCGTGGCGGCGCTCACCGGTACGCAACGACAACTTTCCGTATGAAACAGGGAAACGCCCGAAGTTGCGGACGGGGAGCGGACGACCCGTGCCCAGAGCCGGCAGACACAACATGTGGTACCTACTATTGGTCGTATGGAGCTTCCAGCCGTCGGTCTCGGAACGATGGGTATCGACGACGCCAGCACCATCGAACGTGCAATCGACATCGGGTATCGCCACCTCGATACGGCACAGGTCTACGACAACGAATCCGTCGTCGGCGACGCCATCGCGGCCAGTGACGTGGCACGCTCTGACCTGACCGTCGCGACGAAACTCTGGATCGACCGACTCGGGACCGACGCCGTACGTTCGGGCACCGAAGCGAGCCTCGACCGACTCGGTCTCGACAGCGTCGATCTGCTGTACGTCCATCGCCCACGGGGCGACTACGATCCCGAAACGACCTTGCCAGCCGTCGAGGCGGTAGTCGAGGACGGTCTCGCCGATTCGGTCGGGCTGTCGAACTTCGAACCCAACCAACTCGAAACGGCCCGAGAGCACCTCGACGCACCGATCGCCGCCCATCAGATCGAGTTTCATCCCTACTTCCAGCAGGACGCCCTGCTGACCGACGCACAGGACCACGACTACCCGCTCGTGGCGTACTCGCCACTCGCCGGTGGCAAGGTCTTCGACGACCCGATCATCGACGACATCGCCTACAAGTACGACGCCTCGCCGGCAGCGGTCGCTATCGCGTGGCTCACCAGCTACGACAACGTGGTGACGATTCCCAAAGCGTCCTCGGAGACACACCTCAGAGCGAACCTCGAAGCGACCGACCTCAGCCTCGACGCGGAGGACGTGGCTCGGATCGAATCGATCGACGAGACCGTCGAGCTGTACCCCGAATAGCGACGCCGAATGCGGTCTGACCGTCTCAGGGTGAAAGCAATGGTTTTTCAGTGCGGCCCCCGAGGTGATGGATATGCAGGGTAATCTGCCGCCGGAAGCACAGGAGAAACTCGAAGAGCTTCAGGACCTTCAGGAGACAGCACAGCAGGTCGCGGCCCAGAAGCAGCAGGCCGAGACCCAGCTTCAGGAATCGGAGACCGCACTGAACGAACTCGACGACATCGACGAGGACTCGACGATGTACCGCGAGGTCGGCGAACTGCTCGTCAAGACCGACTACGACGAGGCCGTCGAGGACCTCGAAGAGAAGGTCGACGAACTCGAAATCCGCACCGAGACTCTCGAAAAGCAGGAAGAGCGCGTCCGCGAGCAGTTCGAGGACCTGCAGGGCGAGCTCCAGCAGATGCTCGGTGGCGGCCCCGGCGGCGCAGGCGGTCCCGGCGCTGGCGGCGCGTAGATGCCCACCGACGAGTCGCACAGTGACGAGCCGTCGGACGAGACGGTCGTCGAGACTGCCGCGACGGCTGCCGAAGACGTCGTCTTTTCACGGTACGACGCCGGTACTGTCGAGGATATCGACGTGACCGTCTCCTTCGAGGACGGCGTGCTGGACGTGGACGTCTACCTCAAGGCCCCCGACGGTCGTCACGACGAACGGCAGGTCGCAGACGACGCGGCACTGGCCGCACAGGCGGCCGTCGACGACCTCTTTTCGGCGTAGGTCCTCGGGACCTACTCGTCGACGCCCGCCTGCCCGCGGTCCTGGGTAAAGCCAGTACGGAACGCGATCCAGGCGAGTACGCTGATAAAGAGGATCGGCGGGAGGATCATGAACCCCCACAGCGGATTGAGTCCCCACTCGAGCAGCAAGACGAGGTCGGCGAGTCCGAGCAACAGGAACGGCGTCACCGCTTTCAGCGCCTGCCAGCGGTCGAGTTCCATCTGCTCGCGCAGGTCGCTGGTGTCGATTCGGTCGGTGGACTCGCCCATACCGAAGAGAGGGACTGCGTCGTAAAAAGCGCCGCGTTACGTGTGGACCTCTCAGGCTTCGGTCGCAGTGTCGTCGCCGTCGTCCGTTTCCGTCTGGTCGGTCGCTTCTTTGTCGTCCGTTTCAGTCGTGGTGTCGGTGTCCGTCTCGCCGGTCGCTTCCTCGTCGGGTCCATCGCTGTCCGCGTCCTCACCGGCCGCGTCGCGTTCGTCGCTGGCATCGTCGTCGGGGGTCAGGTCGCTGATCTGCTCGCCAAGCGAGCCAGCGAGGTCACCGGCGACCTTCTGGTCGATCAGTGAATGGATCTCGCTGACGAAGGCCGGGACCTGCTCGGGCATCTCGGCGGGCGGACCACGTTGGCTATCGTCGGCCGCGGGCACGTCGTCGGGCCGGCCGGTCGATTCGTTCACAGTGTCGCGCTCGTCCTGCGGGGCGGTCGCGTCCGCAGCCTCGGCGTCGTCGGCGGCGTGTTCGTCTGCCTGTGCGGGTGCGTTGCCGGGAAGTGCGGCCGCCGATCCCGTCATGATGAGGGCGGCGAGCACGAGTCCGGCGATGGTCTTGTGTTGCATCTGTCTGTTTCTCCACTCACACCTACACCGCCGATCCCACTTGAAGGGGTATCGCGAGAAACCCGGATACGCCCGAATTAAGCCGATTTAGCCGGTTTTGCTGCCCGATTTAAGTCGGATTAATCGACCGTTGTGGGCGTCGGGTGTCACGGAACGATCACACGGTACGTCGTCGCCGTTTCCCCGGTCGGCCCCACGCTGTCGTGCGGGCGATCCGGGACAGATCTCCATCGTCCGTGTCAGGCGCGCCCGCTGGAAGACGTGCGCTCTCGAAACCGTGGAGAGACACGGACGGCGTTGCTGCCCCCACTCTTCTTTGGCCTCCTTTCGTGCCACTACACAGCTTTTCATACCTCCACCTCTAACGACTGTGCATGGAACACGAGGCTACCGTCGAAGGCGTCGGCATCGGCGTCGGCGAGGAGGGGCCGGGCGCACCGGTCGTCCTCCTGCGCGCACGCGGCGAAGTGGTGCCGATCTTCGTCAGTTCGGACCAGGCCCAGTCGATGCAACTGGCGCTGGAAGGCGAGCCCTTCGAGCGACCCCTGACACACGATCTCCTCGTCGAGATGGTCGCCGAGTTCGGAGCGGCGATCGACCGTGTTCGGATCGACGACCTGGCCGACGGCACCTTCTACGCGAAGATCGACACCGAGCAGTATCTCGACGACCGCCGCAAAGAGATGGTCTTCGACGCGCGCCCGTCGGACGCCATCGCGCTCTCGTTGCGCGTCGATTGCCCGCTCATCGTCTCCGACGAAGTCGTCGACGAAGCCGGCCAGCCACCCGAAGCCTTCGAGGAAGCACCAGAAGAAGACGAGGACCCGGACTTTGATCTGTAACCGTCAGCACTCGCTCTCGTCGAGACTGTTGGCCGACTGCTGATACTGTTCGAAGACTCGTTCTCCCCATGCACGCAGGTCCTGATCGGTCGACTGCACCAGCACACGCGGGATGCCGTCCGGGTCTGCGACGCCAATCTCGGTCGCGTCGTCGTCTGCCAGTCCGAGGTAGAAGGGAAGGTCGTCGGCGACGTAACACTCGAATTCATCCGTCGCCAACTGTTCTCGAAACAGCGATGCGAACGGCGGTTCCACCACCGTCTCACGCATCGCCGACGGAACGACGATCTCGGCGCGCAATTGCCCCGCCGTGATCCGTTCGTGAACGAGTCTGGCGCCCTCGATCTCGATCGCGGGCAGGAATCCCCGGAACGTCGTCGCGGTCTCGACCGTCTCGGTCTGTCGCTGTGCCGGCCCGAAGGGGTTCGTCTCCGTCGCCACCGTCATCGTCGCACCGTCGAGCCACGTCGGGTCAAGCCCGTGGACGGTTTGCCCCAATCGCCCCAGCAGTGGATCGTATTTCTCGGTGATCCGTGCCAGTTCGACGACGTCTTCGACCCCGTTGGCGAGTGCTTGGCCCGTCGCCGTCAGTCGGTAGCCACCCGCAACCGAATCGATCAATCCCCGTGCGGCGAACGCTTCGAGCGTCCGGCGGACCGTCGACCGTGACGCATCGACCACGTCGCGGACCTCCTGTCTGGTGAACGATCCCTGCTGGGCGAAGGCCTGGAGAATCTCGTAGCGGTACTGGGACCCCGACAGGAAGTGGATCGTTTCGAGTGCTGTCGTGTCACTCGTATCACTCATTTGTCCACCTCTGAAAACATTAGTACTGTGGAATATATACTGCAGGAACTAATAAATATAAGCGTTCACACTGTGGTGAACCGGTCACCCCTTGCGCTAACATTGTTCGGGTCTGTTACGAAGATACGATACCAATCTTAGTGTATGGTTCGACTCTCACCACTTCTCGAAGCACTCGCAAGCCCAGTGCGGCGACAGATCATGTTCGACCTGCTTGAGTGCTCGGACCAGGAGACGATCTCGGTTGCGCCCGATTCGGGTCACTTCGATTCGTCGGATCCACGAACACTGCGTATCGAACTCCACCACGTCCATCTCCCGTATCTCTCCCAGCACGACTTCGTCGACTGGGACCGAGATGCACAGGCTGTCACACCCGGTACGAAGTTCGACGCGGTTCGAGAGCCACTGCAGGCGCTCCGGGACTTCGCCGAGGATCGGGCCTGACGAGTAGGACCGCGCGGTGCTCGCAATACCGGGGGCCTACCCGTCGGTAGCACCTCGCTGCTCGCCGCTGTTGCCCTCGTTTGCAGGGTTGAGGATCGCGCTTTTTTGGTCACACCCCCCACCGATCGCCATTCGGATCGATGTACTTCGACGACGGTGCTTCTAGTCGTCAGCGGGGGCCGCGGACGAGGCGGTCACGTCGACCGGGTCGGCGTCGACTTCGAGTTCGTCGAGCGCGACCTGTGCGGCGCGCTTGCCCGACACCAACATTGCGCCGAAGGTCGGTCCCATGCGCGGGAGGCCGTACGTCGTCGCGGTCGCCATCCCGGTGACGACGAGACCGTCGTGGGCGAGACCGGTGTGTTTGACGACAGCGTCCTCGGACTCGCCGACCCACATCGAGTCGTGACCGGGAGAGTCGTGGCCCGGTGCGCCGTAGGAGTCGTCGCCGGTCTGGTCCATCCCGCTCGCATCGTCTTCCAGACCCGGTGCGTCGAGGACGCCACGCTCGTCGAGTTTCTTGACGGCCATCCCGTCGTGTCCGGTGGCGTCGATCACGAGGTCCGCCTCGACGGCGATGGGGTCGACGCAGGTGATCTCGCGAGGCAGTGCGTGGACGGGCGTCCAGTTCATCACGATGCCACCGACACGGTGGTCCTCGCGGATGACGATGTCGGTGAACTCCGTCATGTTCTGCATCTTCGCGCCGGCGTCACAGGCGGCCTTGATCAGGCCCGAACAGGCTTCGGGACCGTTGGAGACGTACAGGCCCTCGGAGTCTTCGGACTGTTTGTAATCGACATCGAGTTCGTCGAGGATGTTCTGGGCCGGGTCCCGGACGGTTACTTTGTTCATCAGGAAGCCACCGAGCCAGAAGCCACCACCGAGATAGTTGTTCTTCTCGACGACCATGACCTGCACACCTCGCTCGGATAGCTCCTTGGCTGCCATCAGCCCCGACGGGCCACCACCGACGATGATCACTTCACAGTCGGAGAAGTCCAGGAACTCCTGGGTCCACTCCTGACCGATCGCACGTGTCACTTCCGCCTCACCAACGTCGCTGAACTGCTCGAAATCGCTCATACAACCTAGTGGTATCACTAATTACTAATGAGCGTTGCGTTCCGTGGTGGTCCGCGGGTGCTGTCGCTGGCAGTCGAGTTTCGTGAAAACAGTAGGGAAGCGGGGACCTACCGTCGTGTCGGTACGCTCCTCGGACCGGGGATTCCAGAGAGACGCCGATACCGCCCCGCTCGTACTGTCGGCTGTCCGTCTGTGGAGAATCTCTCGACCTCGGGGGTCGCGAATAGCTCGAAACAGCCGGCGCTATCAGCCCAGATACCGCAGATCGGACGTTCGCTCGCTCTCGCGATAGCGCTCGCCGTCGTCCCACGCCCGCAGGCTCGATTCCGTGCGCTCGATGGCAGTCTGCAGGTGGTGTGTCGCCACTGGCTCGCCGGCACGCAGCGCCCGGTGGGCGGCCTCGTCGGCGACGAGTTCGAGGTCGCTGGCGGCGTAGCCCGCCGCCGCGTCGGCCAGTCGCTCCCAGTCGACCGCGTCGGCGACCGGCCGCTCCGCGAGGTGGACCCGCAGTATCTCCCGGCGCGCGTCAGCGTCGGGCGGGGGGACCTCGACGCGCTCGTCGAAGCGACCGGACCGGCGGATCGCACCGTCCACGTCCTCGATCAGGTTCGTCGCGCCGACCACGACGACGTTCTCATCGTCGACCGTCTCCAGTTCCGTCAGCAGCTGATTGACTAGCTGCTGGCTGCTCTGATTCGTTCCCGTGCCACGACCACCCGCAACGGCGTCGATCTCGTCGACGAAGACGATGCAGGGCTGATTGGCGCGGGCGATCTCGAACAGATCGGCGACACGCTGGGCGGGTTCGCCCATCCACTTGCTGACCAGCGCCGCCGGCGAGACTTCGATGAAGAAGTGATCGAGTTCGCCCGCGAGCGCCTCGGTGATGTAGGTCTTGCCACAGCCCGGCGGCCCATAGAGCAGGACGCCGCTGGTCGGGTCCAGTCCGTAGGTCTCGAACCGCTCGGGGTCGCGAAGCGGTTCCAGCACCTTCTCTTCGAGCGTCGTCTTGAGGTCGGCCATCCCGCCCACGTCGTCGAAAGTCCGGCCAACGTCGTTCGTGACGATGGCATCGGCTTGCAAGTGCTCGACATCGGCTGGCTGGACGACCGTTCCCGTTCCGTCGGTCTCGGCGGCGACGAAGTCGTAGCGGCCGATCCACTCGTCGATGCTCGTCTCGGTCGCCGAGACGGCTGCGTCGAGTTGCTCGGTCCCGACTGGGCAGTCGGCGTCGAGCGCCGCACGGGCGGCCTCGTCGACGACGAGTTCGAGGTCGCTGGCGGCGTAGCCAGCTGTGTTGGCGACCGCCGTCGACAGGTCGAGATCGGGATCGGTCGGGCGGCCGGCGAGGTGGACCTGCAAGATTTCGCGGCGGGCGTCGGCATCGGGCGGCGGGACTTCGATCCGCTCGTCGAAGCGCCCGGACCGGCGGATCGCGCTGTCGATGTCGTCGAGGTGGTTCGTCGCACCCACGACGACGATGTCCTCGTCGCTCACGGCTTCCAGTTCCGTCAGCAGTTGATTGACCATCCCCTGCTCGCTCTGATTGGCGTCGTCGTTGCCGCGGGCGACCGTGACCGCGTCGAGTTCGTCCAGAAAGAGCAGACACGGCTGATTCGCGCGGGCGATGGCGAACAGTTCCTGTACCTTCTGTGCAGGTTCGCCCATGTACTTGCTCGACAGATCGGCCGGCGAGACCCGCAGGAACGACTGACCCAGTTCGCCCGCGAGCGCCCCGGTCACGTAGGTCTTGCCACAGCCCGGCGGGCCGTGCAGGAGGACGCCGTCGACGGTGCTCAGGCCGTACTCGCGGTACCGTTCGGGGTTCCGAAGTGGCTCCAGCACTTTCGCTTCGAGGGTCTGCTTGAGCCGCCCCATTCCGCCCACATCCGCGAGGCTGCGGTCGGGGCTGGGATCGATCAGCTGCTCGGCCGACAGCAGTTTCGCCTCGGGTGGGTCGACGATCTCGTCTCCGGCCGCCTGCTGGCGTTCGCTCCTGACACTGTCGTTCTCGTCGCCGTTCTCGAACGTGGTCTCGGTGTCCGAGCCGCCGAGCCACTGCCCTTCGGTCTCCAGTAGTGACTGGTGGCTGGCGACGAACTGTTCGAGCCACCCGACCGACGTGATCCTGTCTGTGTCCCAGTCGCCGTCCGTCGGGCGAACGGCGACATAACAGAGGTCGGACTGGCTGTCGGCGTCGAACTCGGCGATCCAGAACGGGACGAAAACGCGGTCGATCCGCTCGACGGCGTCGAACGAGTCGGCGTCGACGGCATCCGGCAGTCCGTAGGTGTCCCTGAGATCCGCCAGCGGGTCGTCGTCGTGGGTGGTCTGGACGCGATGACGAAGCCGTCTGGCTTCCGTGTGATCGCCCGCGCGTTCGGCTTCCTCGGCCTGCTCGCGCCACCGCTCGATCTGTCGGGTCGCCCGTTCGCGCTCGTGTTCGAGCCGTGTCGGGAGGACCGATGCGGCGCGTGCCTCGTCGCCGTGGTGGCCCAGCAGGACCGTCGGAATCTCGTTGTCTCCGTAGCGGGCCTGCGGGTCGACGGTCTCCGTCGTCCGGGCCGCGTGGCGCTCCATCGCCAGACCCGCGTCGTTGTCCTCGAACAGGCCATCGAGTAGCGCGACTTCGTGTTCGTGATCCGGGCCGGACCAGGGAAACGTCCCCGACACTGTGTAGCTGTACTCGATTCGATACGCCGGGTAGAGAACCCGGAGGAGACCCTGTAGCTGGTCGTGTCCGTCGCACCACGTCTGGTCGTTCGTCCGCAAACCGTGGGCGACCGCTCGGCCGTCGAGCAGCGACTGGTCGATCTGGAGGGACTCCGGTATCATGGTCGTCTCCTCACCGGATGCATATCGAACCCTGACGACCGATCGACAAAACGTGTTCCGGTCGTCCGGTCGTCCGTGCCCCGGACTCGCGCGCCGACGGACCGTCAGTCGCCGCCCTCTCGGATCGCTCGTTCGGCGGCCGCGAGCGCGTGCTCTCGGTCGAAGTCCTCGATCGCCGCCCGCTGGGCGCGCTCGTCGCCGGCCAACTCCTCGGCGTGAGCGGTGATGGCGGGGACGGCCCGGATGATGTTGTCCACGATGGGCACCGTCGCCGTCTGGGCCGACCGCGACATCGGATTGAGATCGACGACGAGTTCGGTCTTGCCCATCTCGGCCAGCGCCTCGGCGCGGTCGCCATCTTCCAGCGGGACGAGCACCACGTCCGCGTCGCCGATGCCGTCGGCGTCGACCTTCGCGCGCTCGTGGTCCAGCCCGGGAATCCGGCCGTCGGCAGTGAGACCGAGCACGTCCTCGGCACCGTGGGCCTGCAGGTGGTCGACGATGCGTTCCATCCGTTCATCGGTCCGATTGAAGAGGTTCACTTCCAGATCGGCGCCGGTCGCGTCGGCCAGTGCGACCATCTCGCCCGGGACCAGCGCGGCGACGTTGCCGTTGATCGAGAGGACGGCGTGGTCGGCCTGTAGCAAGTGGGCAGCGGCGGCCCGCTCGGCACTGGCGGCCGAGTCGATGGTTTGCTCCCCCAGCAAGTAGTCGAAAGCCTCTCCTCGACCCTGTGCGATCAATCCCTGTCTCGACGTGATCCCCTTCTCGACCCCGTCCTCGATGCGGTGGCGGGTCAGTAGTGACTCGTAGCGTGGATGGGACTCGGGAATCTCGATCTCGCTCATACCGGGCACTCGCCGTCGGGGGGCAAAAAGCGGTCCGCTCGACTACGCGTCACCGACGAGCGTCGCGCCGCCGGGGTGGATCTCGGTGACGGTCGCGTCGTAGCCTGCGTCGGTCAGTCCCGTCCCGAGCGTGAAGACCGTCTCGCCGAGCATCGCCATCGCGGCCTCCCCGTCGGCGGCGGCCACGTCCTCGATCACCGCCTGCACGTCGTCGGTCAGCAACTCGGCTTCGCGGGCGAACTGACGGGCTGCACGCATGAACGCCCCGGTCGTCGGCTGCTTGACGACGCGCGAGAGTGCTTTTTCGCCGGCCCTGGTCAGCGCGTCGGTGTCGCCCCCCAGCACGTCCTCGGTCGACAGTTCGTCGATGACGTGGTACTCGACCCGTCCCCGCGCGGGGATGGCGTCGATGTAGTTGTCCTGTGGCCCGCCCGGTTCGAGTCGCAGGGGGACGCCCCCGCGTGCCTGTGCGACCACGTCGCCCAGCCCGGTGCCCGCCTGCACTTCCGCGCCGTGTGCGATCGTCACCAGTTCGTTCTCGGAGAGTCCTCGTCCGCGGACGGCGTTGGTCCCGAGCGCCGTCCCCAGCGCCATCGCGCCGGAGACGCCAAAGCCAGAGCCAAGCGGCAGCGGCGTCGCTGCCTGCACCGCTACGTCCGCCCGGAGCGCGTCGAGGACGCGGTCGACCGCTTCGATCTCGATGTCGACGCCGTTCAGCGTCACGGAGCGATCCTGCCTCGCGCTGACGGTGACGGTCACGCCGTCGGCCAGCGCGATGCCACCGCCGCGTGAGCCTGCCTTCGTCGGGTCGTCGGCCGGGTCGCTCGTAAAGAAGCCAGTCACGTGTCCCGGCACGAACGCCGTCGCCTCGTCGGTCATGGCTCTGTGCAGTGGCTCGGCCGGTGTAAGCGTTACCTGTCGCGATTCAGGCGTAGTTCTCGTAGAAGTACAGGCCCAGTGCGACCAGCAGCGCCAGCGACCCGGCCGCTTCCAGCGCCGGAATCTGTGCCACCACGTCGAGTTTCGCCAGCCCCTCGTAGCCGATGGAGACACCGGCCAGTCCCAGCGCGGCCACGGTGAGTTTCGTAAGCGTACTCGCGCCGTCACGGTTGATCCGCTGGATGCCGACGACACAGGCGGCGAGGACGAGCACCGAGACGAGCAGGTCGGAGATCGGTCCTGCAAGCGCCCAGTCCGTCGTGAGGTCGGCGGCGAACAGGGCCACGTAGGTGAGCAACGCACCGACCACGAGGCGACGCTGTGTCGGTGTCCGAATCGCGAAGATATCGGTCATATCCGTTCATCGTCTCGCCGTGGGATAACGCTGACGAGCGCGGTCGCCGCGCCTGATCGAGCGTAACGCCTACGGTCGGACCGCTCTCACTTCCGTCGATGCCCTCCCGTAGTGACGATATCGCGGTCCCGACAGACGCGGCCGCGGTCGCCGACCGGTATCGACGCATCGAACGACCGATCAGCGCCGCCGTCGCGCTCGTCGTCGCCTCGATCGCCGGCGTCGCAATCCTCTCGCTCCCGCTGTTGTGGGGTCTCGCTGTTGCACTCGCTGTCGTCGCCGCCATCCGGCTTCCAATCGTGCGCTCCGACGGAACCACGACGCTGTCGACCGACGCCGATCCCGCGGACGTTCGCGCCGACTTCGAGAGCGCCTGCCCGCCGCCGCTTTCCTTCCAGTGGGGAATCGCCGACGATATCGAGCAGACCGACGACGCGTGGGCCTACACGATCTCGTACCTGTTCGGTCTGCGCTCGACGGAGCTGACGGTCGAATCGCGGCCCGGCGACGACACGAACGACCTCGAACTGGTCGTCACCGCTGGCAGTCAGCCGTGGGGGACCTACGAGGTGACCATCGACGAGGATGGCGATGGGGGAACGACCGTCGAGATCAGCGTCGACTCCGACCGGCGCTTCGGGCTTCGACGGCTGCCCCAGTGGCTCGTCGCCAACCGCTACCGCGAAGCGGCGCTCGAAGCCCAAGGATACCGCGTGGTCGAGCGAAACGCCGGACTGTCGCTCTAACCGGCACCCGCCACCGTTTCGATGGTCAGTCGGTCGTAGCCAAGCCCCTCGTGGACGACCAGTTCCAGTGCGTTGACCAGATAGTGCGCGACGATCACGACCAGCAGACTGTCGGTGAGGACGAAGCCCGCCGCAAGCACCAGTCCGAGTCCGCCGGTGACGGCCATGCCGACCGGCCCCTGTGCACCGTGGGCCGCCCCGAAGACGAGTGCGGAGACGACGGCCAGCAGCCACGGCGACACCGAAAAGCCGGCGGCGACGACGCCGATGGCGGCCCCGCGGAAGATCACTTCCTCGACGACGGCGACTGTTGGCAAGGCCACGCCGAGCAAGAGCGCCCAGCCGACGAGTGATTCCGGTGCGAGCAACTCCCGGACCGTCTCGTCGTACCCCGCACCGGTCGCGTCGGCGAGTGCGCCGGCCCCTTCGTTTGCGACCCAGAGGACGACGCCGAAGCCGACGCCGACGGCGAGACCGGGCAAGCCACGGGCCAGTGCAGTGTCGGGCACGCCGACGGCCCACAGCGGGATCGAGAGCGCGAGCGCCCCCACGATCACGACCGCGCCGAACGCGCCCTGCGTGAGGACGACGTTGGCGATCCACACCGCCGAGGACGGTTCTGTGTCCGGGTCCGGGCGTTCGAAGCGCGGGATGACGGGATCGGCCGGCCGCGAGTCGTGGGCTGTCGGCTCGGCGGATCTGATCGGGTCGTCGTCACTGAGCGCGGTCTGTGAATCCCGTGCGAGAGCGAGTAAGAGAAGCAACACGGCGACCAGCAGGCCGGTGAAGGCGGCCCACTGGGCCACGGCTCTACTGCGGGCTGGGTGAGCCGCCGGACTGGCCCACTTCGCGTTCGAGCGCTTTGCCGGTGATCGACTTCAGGCGGTCGACCAGCGAGTCCTTCTCTGGCTCGCCGGCCAGCGCCACTTCGAGCACCTCGGAGATGTGCGAGACCGGGACGATCTCGATCATCTCCTCGTACTCGTCTTCGATCATGACGTCCTGCATGTTCGCCTCGGGGATGATGACCGTGTCGAGACCGGCCTTTGCGGCGGCCTCGATCTTGTGGGTGACACCGCCGACGGGCAACACGTCACCGCGGACCGACAGCGAGCCGGTCATCGCGAGGTTCTGCTCGATCGGGACGTTCTCCAGCGCGGAGATCACCGCGGTCGCGACCGTGATCGAAGCGGAGTCACCGTCGACGCCGCCTTCGCCGGCCTGGACGAACTGGATGTGCACGTCCTTCTCCGAGAGATCCTCGTCGGAGAACTTCTTGATGATCGCGGAGACGTTATCGACGGCTTCCTCGGCCATCTCTTTGAGCTGGCCAGTGGCGATCACCTTGCCGCCGCTCTGGGTGGGTGCGACTTCTGCCATGACCGGGAGAACGATCCCGCTGTCCTCGCCCATCACGGCCAGACCGTTGACACGGCCGACTACGTCGCCTTCGTTGACCGTTAGCTCGTAGTCCTTGCGGCGTTCGATGTAGTCGTCGGCCAGCTGTTGCTCGATGGAGCGACTGCGGCCCTTGGCTTCGAGCACGTCTTCGCGCGTGGTCACGTCGGCGTCCTCCGCGCGGGCGATGTCGCCAGCGACGCGGACGAGACCGCCGAGTTCACGCAGCTTCAGCGTGAGATGTTCCTTTCGGCCCGCGCGCCGTCGGGCTTCGAGGATGACCTCTTCGACGGCGTCGCGGTCGAAGTGGGGCAGGCGGCCGTCCTTCTCGACTTCCTGTGCGATGAAGCGGGTAAGCTTCCGTCGCATCTCGGGGGTGTCCTCGATGGTGTCGTCCATGTACACCTCGTACCCGTAGCCCTTGATCCGGGAACGGAGTGCGGGATGCATGTTCTCCATCGCGTCTAAGTTCCCCGCGGCGATCATGATGAAGTCACAGGGGACGGGTTCGGTCTGGACCATCGCGCCCGAGGAGCGCTCGGACTGGCCGGTGATCGAGAACTCGCCCTCCTGGATCGCCGTCATCAGCTTCTGCTGGGAACGGATGTCCAGCGTGTTGATCTCGTCGACGAACAGGACGCCCTTGTTTGCCTTGTGGATCGCGCCGGCTTCGACGCGGTCGTGGCTGGGCGTCTCCATTCCACCGGACTGGAAGGGGTCGTGGCGAACGTCGCCCAGCAGGGCACCGGCGTGGGCACCGGTCGCGTCCTCGAAGGGTGCGGTGGTCTGGCTGGCGCGGTTGACCAGCAGGTTCGGGATCATCGCGTCGTTGCCACGCGAGCCATAGCGGAAGGCCAGATAGATGACCCCGGCCGCCAGGATCCCCAGCAGGACCGACCCCTGGATGATCAGCGCGTAGCCGATGATGATCGCGATGATGATCCACATGAGGAAGGTCCGCATCTGATTGCGCTTGTGGGCTTCCTCCTTGTGGGCATCGACGATCTGTTCACCCTTCCCGGCGGGAACGGTCCGTACCTTCGGTTCGTTCCCGTCGTCGGGGTTGTGGTAGACCAGAACGTCCTGGAGTTCTTCTTTCGGGAGCAGTTGGCTCATCGCTTTTGCCAACATCGACTTGCCCGTCCCGGGCGAGCCGATCATCATCACGTGCCGGCGCTGCTTGGCTGCCTTTTTGATGACGTCACGGGCGTGATCCTGCCCGATGACCTGATCGACGAGACGGTCGGGGACCTCGATGTCGCTGGTCGACTCGATGTCGAGTCCGCCCAGCAGCCCCTCTTCCTCGTCGTCGAGGGTGGCACCGCCTTCGACTTCGACTTCGCTGCCGAGGTTGTCCAGACCGTCGCCGTCGGTCTCGTCAACCTCGCCACCGTCGTCGTGTTCGGGCGGCGTCTCGGTCACCTCCCGTTCGTCGTCGGGAGTGTCGTCAATCTCGGTGTTGTCGCTCATACAAACGTTGCTAACACCAGTTTGGAGGGACTGTCCACTGATATACTTTCTCCCCGCGTCCGGCCTTGCCGAACCGCTCGAACCGCAATACGGCGGCCGATTCGATCCCCCTCATGACCACTCGTCGGCTTTATCATTTTTGACGACGAGGGTGTCGTATGCGCGGTTTCTACATCGGTCGATTCCAGCCCTATCACAACGGACACCATACGGTCGTCGAGGAGATCGCGACCGAGGTCGACGAACTCGTGCTCGGAATCGGGAGCGCAGGTGATTCCCACAGCGCACACGATCCGTTCACCGCCGGCGAGCGCATCATGATGATCACACGTGCCGTTCGCGAGTACGAGCGCGAGAACGATCTGGTGACCTACGTCGTTCCCATCGAGGACCTCAATCGAAACTCGGTGTGGGTCAGCCACGTCGAGAGCATGAGTCCGAGTTTCGACGTGGCCTACTCCAACAACCCGCTGGTGATCCGGCTGTTCGAGGAGGCCGGCATCGAGGTCCGCCAGTCGCGGATGTTCGACCGCGAACGGCTGGAGGGTAGCGACATCCGACAGGCGATGATCGAAGACGACGCGTGGCGGCCGCGCGTCCCCGACGCCGTCGTCGAGACCATCGAGGAGATCAACGGGATCCAGCGTATCCGTACCGTCGCCGAGAACGACGTGGTCGAGCGCTGGGAGGCGGGAGACGACGAGATCGATGATCACGCTCAGTAGCGACTTCGGGTCGCCCTATCCCGCGGCGATGAAGGGCGTCATCCTGCAGCGGACCGACGCTCGCCTCGTCGATGTGAGCCACGAATTTCCCCGGCAGGACGTGCGTGCGGCGGCGTTCTGGCTCCGTGAGGTGTTGCCGTACTTTCCGCCGGCGGTCCACTGTGTCGTCGTCGATCCCGGTGTCGGTACCGACCGGGCCGCCATTGTCGTCCGTGTCGGTGGACACGCCATCGTCGCTCCCGACAACGGCGTCGCGCTCCCGGCCGCGCGAGCGCTCGCGGGCGAGGGCGACGTGATCGAGGTCTTCGAGATCCAGATCGACGACCCCGAGAGCGCGACGTTCCACGGCCGGGACGTGTTCGCGCCGATGGCCGCGGCGGTCCACGAAGTGGGCGTCGACTCGTGTCACGAGCGCGACGACCTCGTCCGCGCAGACACGTACGAGGACCTGACGTTTCCACGACCGACCGTCAGCGAGACCGGGGCCAGCGGCGAGGTCCTCGTCGTCGACGACTTCGGCAACACGATTACGAACGTTCCCGGAGAGGCTATCGCTGAGCACGTCGGCGCACAGGTCCACATCAACGCCGAGCCAGCACCGGTCAGACGGACCTACGCGGCCGTCGACTCCGGCCAGCGACTGGTCACGGTCGGGAGCCACGGCAACGTCGAACTGGCCGTCAACCGCGGCCGTGGCGACGATGCGTTCGGACTCGGCGTCGGCGACCGCGTGGAGCTGACGTACTGACGTTTTAGGAGGGCCGAAAAACCGACAGGCTTATTAGTTTTAGGCTATCCTAAACAATTGCGTGGGGTCGCCGGCAGACTCGCCGTCGCGTGCGTCTGCCGTGCCCGGTCGGCCCATGCTCGACTGGATTCCGGCGGTTGCGCCCGACCGATACTCCATATCGGGCGCGTCCGTGGAGACCGTCGGTCCCCACCCGCTCAACCGTGTCATCGTGGCGGTCCGAACCGCCACTCCCGGTCGTATCGTCGGCCACCGTGGCCGTGAGTGTCGGCGGCTGTGGGCATCGCTGCCGCCAACGTCTGTCCTTTCTGTCACAGGGAAATCATCATCTTTTAGGCTTGCCAAAAAACCGGCGCGCTTATATGCTTTAGGCCGGCCAAAAAGTACGTATGCACAACAGACGGGAGTTGCTCGCGAGTATCGGCATGACGGCGACGGCGGCACTCGCAGGGTGTCCGGGTGAAACGTCGAGTGAGGAAGCGACCGACGACGGGGCGACGGCTGCGACCGAGACGGACGAAGCCACCGCAACGGACGGCGACCAGTCGAGCGAGAGCGCCACGGCAAGCGGCCCCTCGCTCGCTGCCGGGGCGCAG
Source organism: Halomicrobium sp. HArcht3-1 (assembly GCF_058933345.1). Classification (NCBI taxonomy): domain Archaea; kingdom Methanobacteriati; phylum Methanobacteriota; class Halobacteria; order Halobacteriales; family Haloarculaceae; genus Halomicrobium; species Halomicrobium sp. HArcht3-1. The sequence goes on from NZ_JBZYDM010000014.1 coordinate 59,086, forward strand.
TTGAACGTCTATCGGATGCGACTGTACGACGCGCTCGCGCTCGGTCGGGCCGGCCAGACCGCTGCCGGGGCGCGTGTCGCCCAGTCGATCTTCCAGCGGTTCGAACAGGCCAGTGGCGAGTACGGCGCACACGAGACTCTCGAACGGACCAGTGAGTCCGCCTACGAGACCTTCGAATCGGCGCTGGGCGAACTCCGGTCGGCGCTCGAAGCCGAGGACGTGGACGCCGCGAAGGGATCGGCCGACAGGGCCGGGCAGGCGCTCAAGCGTGCACAGACGGCGCTCGTCGGCGAGGATGCGACCACCGCGCTAGGCGCGCTGTATCTCGGGAGTCGCGCCGCGAACGCCCGGTATCTCGCGAACGCGGGGCACTTCGACGCGGCTGCGACCGTCGGAAGCGCGACGTACAAGGCCTTCGAGGCCAGTCCGGTGTACGACGCCGTCGAATCGGCCAACGGCGAGGCCTACGAATCTTTCGAGTCGGCACTCGAATCGATTCAGAGCGCCGCAGGCGAGGAGGATGTCGCGGGCGTCACCGATGGGACTGACACGGCGTTGTCGGCGATGGTCGACGGTGCCTACGCCCTCGTGACCGAGCAGGCCGCGGGCACGGCCCATCTCGCCTCGATGCAAGCACAGGGCTACGACGCCGCCGTCCTCGCCGGGCTGGGCGGTCCCGGCGAGGGACTCGCCCATGCCACGACACTGACGACCTATCGCGCCCGCATCCACGACGCCGTCTGGCTCGCCGATGCTGGCGACTCGGCCACCGCCGCGACGATGGTCCAGAACGTCTTCGCCCACTTCGAGGGCGCACGCGCACACGAAGCCCTCGAAGAGGCAGACCACGCGGCTTACGAGGGCTTCGAGAGCGGGCTGGAATCGCTGCAGTCGGCCATCGAGGACGGGTCCGGCGTCGCCGAGGCCGCCGGGACGGTCGACGAGCATCTCCGGACCGGGATCACGGCACTCGCTGGCGACCACGCCCCAGTCCTGCAAGCTGGCTTCTTCCGTGCGCGCCTCGCGGACGCCCGCGAGCGGTACGAACATGGCAACGCTGGTGCTGCCGCCTCGATCACGCAGGGCCTGTTCGAGGCTTTCGAGGCCGACGAACTGGGCTTCCACGAGACCTTAGAGGAGACCAGCGAGGACCTCTATCATCGCTTCGAGGAGCAGCACCTCGTCGCGCTCGTCGAGGCCTACGAGAACGACGACGACGGTGCCATCGAGACCCACCACGAGGGCGCGCTGGCCGCGCTACTCGAATTCGAAGCCACCTACGACGCGAGCATCGCCAGCACGGCCGAGACCGCGTTCGTCGTCGGCCGGGCCTTCGACGCCGCGACGGCCGCGACGCTGGACGAGGAGTCCCGGGCCGCGACGATCGCCCAGTCGATCTTCCAGCACTTCGAGGCCGGCGCGGCGGGCTACCACGAGGCACTCGAAGACGCCGACCACGAGACCTACGAGACCTTCGAGGAACGGCTGGGTGCGATCCGCTCGACCGCCGAGTCTGACGGCGACGTACGCGGGGCGGTCCAGACGTACGCCGACACCGCCATCGACGGCGCGTACGCCATCGTCGGCGCTGCCGGTGGCTCGAACGGCGAGAGTGCCGCCGCCATCGTCGAAGACGTGTTCGGGACGTTCGAGGAGGCGCGCGTCCACGAGACACTCGAAGAAGCCGACCACGCGGCCTACGAGGGCTTCGAGAGCGCCATGAACGACTTCGTCGGCGCGCTCGGCGATGGTGAGGCGCCGGTCGGTCCCTTCGCCGACGCGACCCTGCGCGCGCAGTTCGCCGTCGCCGGTGCGATCGACGACGCGCCGGTCGGCGAGGGCAGCGAGAGCGGCGACTCCGAAGCGACCGAGACCAGCCTCGAAGGCGGGCCGAACGTCGTTTCAGGTGTGCCCGAGGACGCTGACCACGTCGTGAAGATGCAGGCTGTCGCGTACGAACCGGCTGAACTGACCGTCTCGGTCGGTGACACGGTCGCCTTCGAACACGTCGGCGGCGAGGCCCACTCTGTGACGGCCCGCAGCGACGGACTGCCCGAGGGTGCGAGCTACTGGGCCTCCGGTGGCTTCGACTCGGAAGACGCGGCCATCGAGGGCTGGGAGAACGGGAAAGGCGCAGTCCAGTCGGGCCAGAGCTACGTTCACACCTTCGAGACGGCGGGCGAGCACGCCTACTACTGCATCCCCCACGAGATGGCGGGGATGGAAGGAACCGTCGTCGTCGAGGAGTAGTCCGCGACACCGCTGTCCCGTCGCTTCCCCTGTCGCTCGGGGTGAGACCACGACACTGCTTTTGGGCCACTCGCGTGGTGACTGGCGATCGCTGTCGCTCTCGGACGGATCGTCGAAAAAAGGCGATGTCTGACGGGGTTCCGTGGTCCGCTCGCTTAGGCGTCCGACGAGATCACGTCGTCGATACGGACGATCATCGTCGCGGCCTCGGTGGCGCTCTCGACGGCCTCGCGCTTGACTGCGGCGGGGTCGAGGACGCCGTAGTCGACGGGGTCGTCGATGACACCGGTCTGGCCCTGACTGATGATGCCAGCGATGCCTTCACTCTCGTGCTCGGAACGGAGGTCGACCAGTGCGTCGATCGGGTCCATGCCCGTGTTCTCGGCGAGCGTGCGCGGGATCACGTCGACGGCGTCGGCGAAGGCCTCGACGGCTAGCTGCTTGCGGCCCTCGATGGACGCGGCCTCGCTGCGGATGTGGTCGGCGATCGCGATCTCGCTCGCGCCGGCACCGGGGACGACGCCGCCCTTGTCGAGTGCGGCGACGACTACGTCCAAGGCGTCGTTGAGCGCGCGTTCGAGTTCGTCCGTGACGTGCTCGGTGCCCCCGCGGGCGAAGATCGTGACCGTCTCGGAGTTGGCACCGCCGGAGACGAAGGCCAGTTCCTCGTCGCCGTACTTCTCGACGCTGACGTCCTCGGCCTCGCCCAGATCGTCGGCTTCCAGCGTGTCGACGGAGCCGACGCGGCTCGCGCCCGTCGTACGCGTGACATCCTGGAGTTCGTCGCTGTCGACGCTGTCGAAGGCGACGATGCCCTCTTTGGAGAGCTGTGCGCCGACGCGGTCGTCGATGTCACCGGAGACGAAGACGACATCGGCACCGATCTCGGCGATGGCAGCGGCGTAGCCCGCGAGTTCCTCCTCTTCGGCCTCGATGGCGGCGTTGAGCTGATCGACGTTCGTGACGTTGTACTCGGCGTCGATGTTGCTCTCGCGAATTTCGAGGTCGGTGTCGATCACGGCGATGCTCGCGTCGGCGACGGAGCCGGGCATGTTGCCGTGGACTGGCTCTTCCTCGATGATGATCCCCTCGACGAGTTCCGTCGCCGAAGAGGACGCACCGGCCTGACTGCGAATGGCGATCTGATCGCGGGTCGACCCCTCGCCAGCGGCAGCCTGTCGGACGGCGTTGACGACCGTCTCGGCGAGGACGTGGGCTTCCACGTCGCCGGTGCCTTTCCCGGTCATGGAAGACTCGGCCACGTCACTGAGCGTGTCGTCGTCGATGTCGATGTCCAGCACTTCGGCGTCGATGGCCGCCTGAGCCAGCTGTGCGGCCTCGTGGTAGCCCTCGACGATGGTCGTCGGGTGGACATCGTCTTCGAGCAGGCTCTCGGCCTGTGTCAGGAGCTGCCCGGCCAGTACGGAGGCCGTCGTCGTCCCGTCGCCGACTTCGTCTTCCTGGGTCTCGGCGACTTCGACGATCATCTGAGCCGCGGGGTGCTCGATGTCCATCTCGTCGAGGATGGTCGCACCGTCGTTGGTGATGACGACCTCCCCCGAGTCCGAGACGAGCATCTTGTCCATGCCACGGGGACCGAGTGTCGTCCGTACGGACTCGGTGACTGCCTTGCCGGCAGCGATGTTCGAACTCTGTGCGTCCTTTCCTTGCGTACGCTGGGCGTCCTCGTCGAGAATGAAGAGAGGCTGGCCACCCATGCGTCGCTGGCCGGACTGTGACATTGTTGTATACCTCACTCATGTGTCGTTAGCGGTTCTATATAAAGGTTACTATGGAACAGGGGGCGACCGCCCCGGTGGCCGCCCGCGAAGCACCTGTCGGCCGTCAGGAGCGGCAACTGTTTAATACCGCGCTGTCCCAGTTGCTGGCAATGCTGGAGCTGGAACACGGGTTCCGGGTGGTCGACGTCCACGCGCGACTCGAACCGGACGCGTCTCGCCGGCCCCGGGAAGGGATCGGCAACCCCGAACGCCTGGAACGGGAGATGCATCAGGCCGGCGTCGTTCGATCCGTCGTCTACCCGGACGACCGAGAGGCGGGCTATCTAAAGGCCAACAACGCCGTCGCCCGGATGAGCGTCGGCCGCCCGCTGGTCGCGTTCGCCCGCATCAACGGCGCACGCGACCCCGGTGCCGGTGCTGGCTCGCGCCTGCGTAACTTCACCGCTTCCCGCGAGGAGTTTCACACCTCGCCAGAAGACATCGAGCAGTACGCCTACGACGACCGCTTCGTCGGCTTCAAGGCCCATCCCGCGAAGGACGGTCTCCCCGACGAGGAGGTCATCGACCAGCTAGCAGCCGTCGGGAAACCGCTCCTCGTCCACGGCGGCCGGGGCTTCCCGCCGGATGCTATCGAACAGCACTTCCTCACAGCCGATCTGCCCGTCGTTCTCGGACACTTCGGTGGCTACCCCCTCCAGCACGACCTGACGGCGAGCGCCATCGACCTGTTAGAACAGTACGACCAGTGCTATCTCGACACCAGCGCCGTCCGCTTCCGTGACCCGCTCGAACGCGCGATCATGGAACACCCCGACCGAGTCCTCTTTGGCAGCGGCGCACCCGGCGTCCACCCGAACGTCGCCATCATGGAGATTCTCACGCTGGACGTGCCCGAAGACGCCATGAAGAAGGTGTTCTCGAACAACCCTACGCGCGTCGTTCCCGAACTCGCTCCCTAGATAATTCGGCCTTTTCAGTTTCAGCGCCGACAGCGTGGCCGACAGTGAGACCTCGAAAGCCCTCGGCTCGCTAACCCGTTCTCTGACGGATATCCTCCCTATAGTCGGATAGTGCCGCCAGAGAACGGGCTACCGCGCCTCGCCCTTTCGAGGTATCCGTCTCTCCGGCAGACCTTTCGGTCGGTCCAGAATCTCCTAGTCGCGGTAGTCGTACACTTCGACGGCGCGATCACGGCGGGCGGAACGACCGTTGGGGTTGCGCCGTGGGGCGGCGTCACAGCGACGCGCACGGACGCCGTCTTTCGCACCCACGCTCGTCCCACGTACCACTTGCTGGCCGGTCCCGAGCCACTGAGAGGGTTCGGCGTCGCCACGGAATACGTCCACGAGCGAGTCGAGAGCGTCGCGGCCGGCGTGGGCGAGAATCCGTCTGGCGACGGTCGGGCGCGTCCCGTAGTTCTTCACGAGGCGATAGGACAGCGACCGATACTTCGAGTCCCAGTCTTTCTGTCGGATGCCGCCATCGGCTTCGAACTCGCTGCGAACGCACATCGAACTGTCCCACGTCACGTCGTAGCCGCTCTCGGCGACGCGGTGGGCCAGATCACGACTGCCGCCCACGTCGAGATACTCGTCGAAGCCGTCGAGTTCGTCCAGTAAATCCGTCGAGAAGGCGACGTTGCCGGGATTGAAGTAGGTCACGTCCCGGCCGGCAATCGTCCGCTCTTCCCGCGATTCCGTCGTCATCCCGGCGGCCAGTTCCCGGTGTGTCGGACCGGTGACGACCGCCGTCTCGGCGAGCGTCTCCTCGACGGCGTCGATCCACCCGGACTCGACGGAAAACGAGCGATCGAGGAGGGCAACGGCGTCGCCGGTCGCCCGATCGATACCGGCGTTGCGTGCGGCGTTGATCGTTCGGTCTGCGATCTCGACGAGCAGGTCCACGTCGTCACGATCCCGGACCATTCCCGTGGTGCCGTCCGCCGACGGGCCGTTGACCACGATGGTCTCGGCGTCGGGGACGTGGGCTGTCAGGGTGTCGAGACACCGTGACAGCTCTTCCCGACCGTTGAGGGTCGGGACGACCACGGAGAGTTGCATACTCCGGGTTAGGACGCTGGAAGGTCTTAAAGGTCACCGAATCGTGCAGTTAGAAACGCTGTTGCAGCCGCTCTTGGCCGGAATTAAACCCGCGTGTCCCAGTAGGAGACCGACGCGGCGTAGTCACCGATCGGACTCGATCCGATCGCCTGATCGATCGACCAGAACCCGGCGGCGAGACCGTTGGGAATCTTCCGGTAGAAGCCATACGGCAGGACGAAATCGTGGTCATCGTTGGCGAGTGCGAGGTCGGCCCCGTCGAGCAGGCGGTCGACCTCCCACCGGGAGTACAGCCGCGACCCCATCGGGAGCGCCCAGTTGTACAGCGACCGCATCGAGAAGCGATTGAACGTATCGAAGAAGACCTGATGCTTGGAGACGCGGCGCATCTCCGCGAGGAAGGAGGCGGGCGTATCCGCCAGATGGAAAAAGCGCATCGCGACGACGGTATCGAAGTGGTCGTCGGGGAACGGGAGTCGTGCAGCGTCGCCACGCATGAACTCGACGTGGTCGGCGACGCCGGCGGCCTGTGCTTTCTCGCGGCCCTGTTTGAGCATCGGTCCCGAAATGTCCAGCCCGACGATGTCCGCCCCGCGCTCGGCGAGCATCACGGTAAAGCGACCGGTACCACAGGCTACTTCGAGCACTGACTTGTCGCCGACCGGGCCGATGGCGTCGAGGACGGCTTCTTTTTCCCGGCGATCGATCAGCCGACCGCCCCGCGAGAAGCGCTTGTCGTCGTACTCCTCGGCGACGTCGTCGGTCTGATACCACTCCTGCCCTTTCACGCTATGCGTTGATGGCCACCCGGGCAATAAAACGGTGCTGTTTCACTGCGCTCCCGCGACCGATGTGTATCGATTCGACGGGTGGCGCGACAGTCCTTCGATCGCCGTCGACACACGCCGACTACGGACGCTCGTCAGGGAATATAAGGTCACATTATACAATCCCCACAATCTGTATTGTATGGTCATACATATAGCCAAGTTTTACCAGTACCGTTGGACCAGGTCCGTGTATGAGCACGATTTCCGAGGAGACGAACCCGCCGACGTTCACCCAGACGGAGTTTCGCGAGCGACTGCGCGAACTGCCACCGAGCGCGAAACTCGTCGCGAAGGTACTGGAGACCGACGCCCCGCTCTCGCAGGGCCAGCTCGCGGAGGCCTCGCTGTTGCCCGACCGGACCGTCCGCTACGCCCTCAACCGACTCGAAGAGTGTGACCTGGTCGACTCCCGTTACAGCTTCACGGACGCCCGCAAACAGGTCTACTTCCTCACGAACTAACTTCCGTCTGCCACTCGTGGGGTGGGTATGGAACGGGTCAGCGTCCCGGTCGCAACGCGTGCACCGACCGGCCAGACCAACGCCTACGTTCTCGGTACCGACAGCGCCGTTCTCGTCGATCCGGCGGCCCGCCACGACCGTATCGACGACCAACTCGCCGGTCGATCGCTCGACCACGTCCTCGTCACGCATCACCATCCCGACCACGTCGGTGGGGTCGCCGACTACGCCACCGCCCACGACGCGACGGTCTGGGCACACCGTGGTCGGGAGGGGGCCTTCGAGGCTGCGACCGGCATCGAACCAGATCGAACGTTCACCGACGGCACCGCCATCCCCGACGACGGCCACTGCGAGGTCGTCGCGACGCCGGGCCACGCGCCCGAACACGTCGCGCTCGCCACCGCCGACGGACTGGTCTGTGGCGACCTCGCCGTCGCCGAGGGGAGCGTCGTCGTCGGCGCACCCGAGGGCGATGTGCGGGCCTACTGCACCTCGCTCCGGCGCGTGATCGCACGCGCTCCGGATCAACTGTTCCCCGGCCACGGAGGTAGTGTTCAGATTAGCTGATTCCATGCGAAGCTGAATGATCTGAGCCAGTCGTCAGCTGTGTCTGGATCGACGTGGCTGAAACAGTTTGAGAACGAAGAGGTTCGTCTTTTCACTTCTCGAAAGA